>CAJBQQ010000135.1 GCA_903957805.1 uncultured Pseudomonadota bacterium
ACCCTGACCGGCAGTATGCATGTGGCTCTGGGGTCAAGGTATAGCGGCATCTTTAGCAACTCTGATGATCTTACATTGAAGGCCCTAGCAGCAGGTAAATCGAGCGGTGAGCGTATATGGGCCTTTCCGATGGATGCTGATTATGAAACAGAGCTGGAAAGCAAAATTGCTGATATCAAGCAATGCACGCTCGATGGTGAGGCAGACCATATCTTGGCTACACGCTTCCTCAGTCGGTTTACAGGTGATACGCCGTGGCTGCACATGGATCTCTCTGCCAGCAGCAATAAGGGTGGCTTAGGAGCAGTTGGAACCGACGTCACTGGCTTTGGCGTGTCTTGGGGAACGGATATGTTAAACTTGATCCATTGATTTTGTGAGAGAAATAGTATGTCAGGCAATACCTTCGGCAAGCTTTTTTGCGTTACCTCCTTCGGTGAATCTCATGGCCCTGCGATTGGTTGCGTGGTCGATGGTTGTCCGCCCGGGATGGACCTGTCAGTTGTAGATATTCAGCAGGAGCTGGATCGACGAAAGCCCGGTACCTCTCGTCACGTAACTCAGCGACGCGAATCAGATACGGTGGAGATCCTCTCGGGCGTATTCGAGGGAAAGACCACGGGAACGCCGATCGCGTTATTGATTCGTAATGAAGATCAGCGGAGCAAGGACTATAGCAAGATTATGGATACCTTCCGGCCTGGGCATGCGGACTATTGTTATTGGCAGAAGTACGGTCTACGTGACCACCGTGGCGGAGGACGTTCCTCTGCCCGTGAAACTGCGGTGAGGGTGGCAGCGGCAGCCATTGCCAAGAAATGGCTAGGTGAAAAATACGGTGTGGTGATCAGAGGTTATCTGGCCCAATTGGGACCGGTGGTGATTCCTTTCAAGCAGTGGAAGATGGTTAATCAAAACCCTTTTTTTGTCGCTGATGCCAGCCTTGTGCCGAGCCTTGAAGATTTCATGGATAAGTTGCGGAAATCGGGTGATTCAGTCGGTGCAAAGATCAGCGTGGTGGCGGAGGGCGTACCGGTAGGATGGGGTGAGCCCGTCTTCGATCGACTTGATGCTGAGATCGCTTATGCCATGATGAGCATCAATGCAGTAAAGGGAGTGGAGATTGGTGCTGGGTTTGCGAGCGTTGCGCAGAGAGGGACTGAACACTCTGATGAAATCACCCCAGAGGGATTTCTCAGCAACAATGCCGGAGGAATTCTGGGCGGGATTTCTACCGGACAGAGTATCACCGTAAACATTGCCATCAAGCCTACATCCAGCATCCGTCTAGAACGGCGTTCAATCGACAAGATCGGTAGACCGGTGATTGTGGAGACCCATGGAAGACACGATCCCTGTGTCGGCATTCGTGCGACTCCTATCGCTGAGGCGATGCTCGCGTTGGTTCTGATGGATCATGCCCTACGCAATCGAGCGCAGAATGCTGATGTGGTCTGTAAAACACCAAAAATCCCCGGCAAAGTGACCAAGAAGAAAATAGCCCCCCCACGAGCCAAGATAAAGCCAAAATCTAAAGAAAACCCAGAGCCGGATGAGGCCTGAGGACTAGCCAGATCGAGGTAAATTCAGGTGAGTGGCCCTCGCATACAGGATGAATTTTTGTCATCATCTATCAGCGATGCTGATAGCATCACGAAGCAGCGTTGGGATATTTTCTGTAATGTCATTGATAACTTTGGAGATATCGGTGTCTGCTGGAGACTCGCGCGTCAACTGGTGATTGAGCATGATTGCGATGTCAGGCTTTGGATAGATGATCTTCCTAGCCTAGCCCGTATCGCACAGGAGGCTGATCCGGTTTTGGCTCAGCAGTGGTTGAGTGGGGTCGAGATACGTCTCTGGCGACAACCATTTTCTACAACCGAACCTGCTGACGTTGTAATCGAAGCATTTGCCTGTGAGTTGCCCAACTCCTATACCGCCGCAATGGCATTGCTGCCAAGGCAGCCAGTGTGGATTAATCTGGAGTATCTCAGTGCTGAGAGTTGGGTGACTGGATGTCACCTCCTGCCGTCACCTCACTCGCACTTACCGCTAGTAAAGTATTTCTTCTTCCCGGGTTTTGTATCTGGCACCGGCGGACTTCTCTGTGAGAGGGATTTGCTGCAAACCCGGATTGCTTTCGATGATGTCGCTCAGTCAGAGTTCTGGCAGCGACTGGGAATGCCCGAGCGTAAGTCGGGTGAGTTACGTATCTCTTTGTTTTGCTACGGACTTACTCCGTTACGTGGTTTACTTGAGGAGTGGGCCGCCTCAACCGTGCCGATATCCGTAATACTGCCAGTGCCACAAGAACGAACTGTTAACGTGGTTGCGGATTTCTTTGATATTGAATCGCCTAAAGTTGGAGAGACCTTGCAATCGGGTCAGTTGACGGTCCGGTTGATCCCCTTCCTGGAGCAGAATGAGTACGACAAGCTGCTGTGGTCTTGCGATATCAATTTTGTGCGAGGAGAGGACTCGTTTGTTCGTGCACAGTGGGCTCAAAGGCCCTTTGTCTGGCAGATTTATCCGCAAGCGGATGATGCACACCGAGTCAAGATGGATGCTTTTCTTGATCTTTATACCGCAGGAATAGAACCCGACATTGCAGGCGCGGTGCGTGCTCTGTGGCTCAATTGGAATGACAATGGTCAGTCTGATAATGACGACTGGACGACGTTTACAGTTCATCAAGAGTGTCTGACAAGGCACGGTGAACAGTGGGCTAGGCAGTTAAACGGTTTGGGAGATTTGGCATCCAATCTGGTGCGATTTAGTCGGAATCAGATATAATCTGTGGTCTTTAAAATTCCGAATTGCCAGTACTGACCCCTTTAAGGAATGAGGGGAATTCTTAACTAAATGATTACAGATTAAACTCTCAGGGAAAACATGAAAACTGCAATGGAGCTCCGAGCAGGTAACGTCGTGATGGTCGGTAATGATCCGATGGTGGTACAGAAGGCTGAATTTACGAAGTCTGGCCGTAATGCATCTGTGGTCAAGATGAAGCTGAGAAACCTTCTCTCCGGAACCACTGCAGAATCGGTTTACAAGGCCGACGAAAAGTTTGAAATGGTTGTTCTTGACCGAAAGGACTGTACCTACAGTTACTTCTCTGACCCGTTATATGTTTTTATGGATAACGAGTACAACCAGTTTGAAATCGAAGCAGATAATATGTCTGATGTGATGAACTATCTCATCGATGGAATGGAAGACGTTTGCCAAGTGACATTCTACGATGGAAAAGCAATCTCGGTAGAGCTGCCAAATAGTGTCGTGCGTGAAGTAGAGTATACCGAGCCGGCAGTTCGAGGAGATACCTCTGGTAAGATTATGAAGGCTGCACGCCTTAAAGGTAATGCCTTTGAGGTGCAGGTTGCTGCCTTCGTTGAAATTGGCGATCGAATCGAGATTGATACTCGTACGAACGAATTCAAGAAACGCGTCTAGTCATTGTGTGTGCAGGACCCCCGGTAGGCACACATGCGAGCTAATGGTTAGACTGGGTACTCCAGTTATGCCAGTGACCGGTTAGACTCTTGATATTCGTATAACCCTTCTCGACGAGTATTTTTTCTGCAATACCCGCACGCCTTCCGCTCTGGCAGTAAACAACTATCTCGCGAGATTTATCCCCCGGTATTTCATCAATCCGCTGCTCGAGTTGATCATGGGATATATTTACCGCGCCTTGAATGTGGCCAGACGCATATTCACTGGGCGTGCGTACATCCAAGATGAGGGGTGGTCCAGATTGGTGTAATCTTTGAGAGAGTTCAGTTGAGCTGATTTTTCCGATGGTCGGTATTTCCGCATAGCAGGTAACACCAAAGAACAGTAAAAGGGCTAACAGAATGTTGCGTGGTGAGGCCGGACTATTTTTCATTGTTGGCGGCATGGATATCCTCGGGAGGTCAAGCACTGCAGACTAGGGGAGCTTGTGCTCAGACGTCCAATCGCCAGCACGTTTTTTTGCCTCGTTAACTTGTTCTGGTGTCATGTGTTTTTCCACAAGCTTGCGGTTCTTGTTGCCGCCAGAATGACCACTAGCATCAGCAATAATAAACCACTTATCTGCCTCGATATAATCCTGTATGACGCCATTGCCATTGGTGTACATATTTCCTAGTTTAATCTGTGCAACTGCATTCCCCTGCTCAGCCGCCTTGAGATACCAAGTCAAGGCTTGTTGATAATCCTGCTCAATACCCATTCCGTCATCGTACATGCCTCCAAGCTGGAGCTGTGCACTCGAAGACCCTTGCTCTGCCGCCTTGTGATACCAAAATACCGCTTGCTGGTAATTCTGTGGCATGGATAGGCCAATAAAGTTTCTGATACCAAGCTGTAGTTGCGCCTTTATGTTTCCCTGCTCGGCAGACTTTGTCAAAGATTCCACCGCCCTTACGTAGTCTTTACTGGCAAAAAACTTCTGCCCATCCTCAAAATCTCGAGCTACAGCAGGAAGCGCTAGTAATGTCAGTAGATACCCAGCGATAGTAATTAATTGTGTATTTCTCATTTTTTAGATTTTGTCGGTTATTAACCACTCTCTGAATCCATGCATGAGAGCTTCCAAGCGGCGTATTATCCAGATTAAAGAAATGGCATAAGGGGGATAGTTTAATCTACCCTGTCGGGACGTGCACGCATAACCTCATCATCAATTAAGTTACCAATCAATTTAATTGGCAGGTAACCAGCTCCGCTGTCGTTAGGTAATTCTTGCGATAGAAGAGCCCAGAAGCAAGTTATCTTTTTGGCATAAAATATAGCTCTATCCTTTAAAATGGCTCGACTGATAAACCTCGTATGGGGTATTCTCTGATCCATTCAGAGCCCGCTAATTCAGTATTTCGGCTGAAGAAATCTTTTTATCCATGGTCATCGGAGAGCAGCATGAGTACGCGTTTTGCATCTGCTTTTTTTGTTCTGTTGATACTTACCCCTGCAGTGGCTGGTATTCAGGCTGCAATCGCAGAACCAACGCAGGCCGTATCGGTAGTAATTAAAAAAAATGGACAGGACTGGGCAACCCTCGCTCCGGCTTTACTACAAAAGAAAGACTTTCAGGGGCTGCTTCAATTATCACAAGAATGGATTGAGAGCGATCCGAGAAGTCCTGTTGCCCGTCTCATTCTGGGAGTGGCTTACAGCAATCTTAAGCAATACGAGCAAGCAGCCGAGGCTTATCAGGAGGTTCTTCGCATCCAACCAGGAAATGTCAGTGCTTGGTATAACCTTGGGGTAGCCCAGCTCAAGCTCAAGCAGTATGGCCAAGCAGTTCCCGCCTTTCGTGGAGCGCTACGGATCCAGTCTGAGAGCGCTAGTGTTTGGTACAACCTAGGACTCTCTCATAGCAATCTCAAGCAGCATGATCAAGCAGTTCAAGCCTACCGAGAGGTGCTGCGAATTGACCCTGAGTATACTGAGGCTTGGCATGAATTGGGCTTGGTCTATCTCGATTCTGGCCAGTATGATCAAGCGATACAGGCCTGCCGTGAATTGTTGCGTATTGATTCCGAGGATCCCAAGGCCTGGCATAACTTGGGTCTTGCGTATAACAATCTGGACCAGCATGAGTCGGCAATCCAAGCCTACCGAGAGGCACTACGTATTGATCAAGAGGACTCTAGCTCTTGGAATAATCTAGGCATTTCTTACAATGGTTTGAAACAGTATGAGCAGGCGGTCTATGCGTTACGAGAGGCGCTACGTATTCAGCCTGGGTATGCCGATGCCTGGTATAACTTGGGAATTGCTCACGTCAAGTTGAAACAATTTGATCAAGCAATTCAGAGCTACCGTGAGTCGTTACGAATCCGGCCGGAGTATGCCGATGCCTGGCATAACTTAGGTCTGGTGCATGATGCACTGAGGCAACATGAACAGGCGATTCAGGCATACCGTGAATCCCTACGCATCCGGCCGAGTTATGCCGATTCTTGGTATAACTTAGGCCTGGTGTACGATGCGTTGAAGCAGCATCAGCAGGCGATTCTGGCCTACCAAGAGATGCTTCGAGTTAGGCCAGAGAGCAGTAATGGCTGGTATAACTTGGGTATTGCTCACAGTAAGGTCGAGCAGTATGAGCAATCAATTCAGGCCTATCAGAAGGCATTGCGTATTGCGCCGAAGGATATTGATGCTCGGTATAACTTGGGTATCGCGTTAAGTAAATCAAAACAGTATGATCAAGCAATTAAAGCCTATCGAGAGGTTTTTCTTATTCAGCCAGAGTATGCCGATGCCTGGCATAACTTGGGAATTGTCTATATTGAATCGGGGCAATACGACCAGGCGATTGAGGCTTATCGTGAGGTGGTGCGGATCAATCCGATAAATTCTGAAGCCTGGAATAACCTGGGTGTCGCCTATTTCTTTCAGAATCAACACGACAAGGTGCGGGAAGTCTATCTGACTCTGCGGACATTAAATTCTGCCATGGCCGATAAGTATGCCAGTGCCCTGATGCGCAAGTCTGATCCTGACCTTCCGGAAATTAACCAACTACATAAGCATCGGCCTCAACGATTACATAAACGACATAATATGCGGGCACGGACGGATAAGGGTGAACCCGAAGTAATGGTTAAGCGCCTCTGGGGGCAAGTATAATAATTGCCATGCCAAGTAGTGCCACCAATGATCCGACTACATCCCATGTAGTAGGTCGAATCCCATCGACCGACCATAGCCACAGAATTGCAACACCCACATATACGCCACCATATGCCGCATAAACACGGCCTGCCGCAGTCGGATGGAGAGACAGCAGCCATGCAAAGAGTGCTAATGAAAGGGCTGCTGGAATCAGTAGCCAAATGCTCTTGCCCTGCCTGAGCCAAAGGTAAGGGAGGTAACAGCCCACAATCTCAGCAATTGCGGTGATGCCAAATAGAAAGAAGGTTTTAATGGCGTCCAAGCCTATCCCCGCGATTGAATATATATGCAGCTATACCATAACATGGAAATTAGAGCGTAATGATCTCTGAGCTAAATTTGAGCCTAAACACCATTTTTTCCGTAGATATGAGCCAGATTAGTAGGCCATTACTAAACTATTCGTTTGAACGGCCGATATCATAATCACAAGCTAGAGATTCTGTCTTGATGCGACTTAAGTAAATAAAGGTGATATGGGCATTCCGATGGAAGTGAAAGAATACGAGGCTACATCCGACATGATGATGGACCAGTATGGCGAGGAGATCATGTGCGCGGGATGGAATCCGACAGTGGCCCTCATAAGTCAGCCGCAACTGCTCGAGCCAGTTGGGAGAGATGACGCTATGCCGGCTGATCTTGTGGCCGTAGATGTGGAGTTATTTCTGCGTCGGATGTACGCTTATCAAAATTGAGGCTAGTCAGTCTGAAGTAGCATCGCTTTTATGCCAGTGTAAAATCAGACCGTTAGAGTGAATTTATGGGTCTTTAATATTAAAGACAGGCCCAACCTAGGAATGAGCTATCCTCGTTAATAATCTAATTTCTTACCTCGCGGACTTTTGCCAGATGCATCTGATGAGATATATTAAACCAGTCAGAATCATTGGAATTGCCGTTGCTACATGGATGATTGCCTGCATCAGTACATCTGTTCATAGCTCTGGTCATGTGCCACAGTACAGTCCCGTGCCCACTCAACAGATCACCATCATGAAGAATTTCAAGAAGCCGGATACGGCAGAGTTGAAGAAGAAATTATCCCCAGAGCAGTTTGCGGTCACTCAGCAATGCAGTACCGAGCCGCCCTTTCGTAACGCCTATTGGAACAATCACAGACCAGGACTTTATGTAGATGTGGTGTCGGGTGAGCCGCTGTTCAGTTCTTTGGACAAGTTTGATTCTGGTAGTGGTTGGCCGAGCTTCACGCAGCCATTAGTGGGTGCGGAGATTGTGGAGAAGCAGGACCGCGAGTACGGAATGGTTCGCACAGAAGTAAGATCAAGGCATGCGGATTCACATCTGGGGCATGTATTCAATGATGGCCCAGGGCCCACTCGGTTACGTTACTGCATCAATTCAGCATCTTTGAGCTTTGTGCCGCTGGAGGAGATGGCTGTACAGGGTTATGGAGCTTATCTCGCCCCCTTTGTAAAGGCAGGTCTGATCAAGTCGGGTGTTACCTCGAGTCCGATCAAGTCTAAGCCTTAATTGCAAGCTCCAACAATTTCATCAGTCAGGGAAATCAGTCAGACGGTTGTTCATACGTTTGAGGGTCTCTTCTCTGCCGAGCAGTTCCAGCACCGCATCGATCGACGGGGTTTGAGCCTCACCTGTCACCATCACCCGTAGCGGCATCGCAACCTTAGGCATTTTTAGTCCGTGCTTGGTGGCGGCAGCCTTGATTGAGTCATGGATGATCTGACGGTCCCACTCGGCCGACGTAAGTTGGCCCATTAAATCGATCATTGCGGGCCTTACCTCGCTGCTGAAGTGCAATGCCTTGAGTTCAGTAGAGGGTTCCAACGGGCGAAAGAAGTAGACGGCTGCATCGGCCAACTCTGCCACTGTATTGACCCGTTCCTTGAGAAGACCCACCACATTTAAAAGATCTGGTCCTGTCGCAGTATTACACTCATCTGTCTCAAGGAATGGTGTCACTAGTTCCGCTAGACGAGCATTATCTGCCGTTTTGAGATATTGCTGATTTAACCAGCTTAACTTCTCCGGATTGAATTTTGCGGGAGCACAGTTGATGGAAGCGAGATCAAACCACTCGATCATTTGCTCACTGCTAAAGATCTCCTCATCACCATGTGACCATCCGAGCCGTGCTAGATAATTCAATAGGGCTTCTGGAAGATAGCCATCCTCTAGGTACTGCATCACCGACACTGCACCATGTCTCTTGGATAAACGCTCGCCATCTGAGCCGAGTATCATCGGTACATGTGCATACTGTGGAAGGGCGCCCCCCAAGGCCTTGAGTATATTGATCTGACGGGGGGTGTTGTTAACATGATCATCGCCGCGGATTACGTGGCTGATATTCATATCGAGATCATCGATTATTACGCCGAAGTTATAGGTTGGCACTCCGTCAGCACGCAGTAGCACCAGATCGTCCAGCTCGCTGTTCGAGACGACGATGCGTCCCTTGACTAGATCTTCGAATGCCACGTGCCCATCAGAGGGGTTCTTTAGTCGCACAACCGGCTTTACCCCAACTGGTGGAGTCTTCTTAGAGTCTCTCCAGCGCCCGTCATACCTAGGTTTTAGTCCAGCCGCGCGCTGCTGTTCACGCATCACATCCAGTTCTTCCTTACTGGCATAGCAGTGGTAAGCGTTTCCTGTCCGCAGCAACTGTTCCGCCAGTTCATGATAGCGTGCCAGTCGGTGCATCTGGTAGAAGGGGCCCTCATCGTAATCCAACCCGAGCCAGGCCATGCCATCGAGGATTGCTTGGGTGGACTGGGCTGTAGAGCGCTCAAGGTCGGTATCTTCGATCCGCAGGATAAATTTACCACCGTGCCTGCGTGCGTAGGCCCATGAGAAAAGAGCAGTACGCGCCCCACCAATATGAAGGTAACCGGTAGGGCTGGGAGCAAAGCGAGTACGAATCATGATGAGAATGCCAATTATGAAGGGTTGGAGGAGCCCGTTATTTTACGCGATCCAGGCCTGTAATATAGTCACATCGAAGTTTTTCAGATTCCCGGTGCGTTGACCGGGGGTGCGGGTCCATGCTCTAATTGCGCGTTGTTTGGGCGGTTAACTCAGCGGTAGAGTGCCACCTTCACACGGTGGAAGCCACTGGTTCGATCCCAGTACCGCCCACCA
>CAJBQQ010000136.1 GCA_903957805.1 uncultured Pseudomonadota bacterium
CTTCCCATTATGTTGTAGCGTGAACCCGATCGAGGATCGTGATAACGCGAGGCGCAGAAAGATCTCCTCACAATGGGCAAACTCAGTCGCTTCAGTTTTTAGAAATTTCCGTCTGGCAGGGGTGTTGAAGTAGAGATCCTGTACCTCCACTACAGTGCCAGAGGTTAATGCCGCCGGTTCGGGTTGTGAGAAACGTTCTCCCTCTCCTTGTATCTGCCAGGCATGACTCTCGTTAGACGTGCGACTCGTCATCATCAAACGTGAAACAGCGGCAATGCTCGCCAGTGCCTCACCTCGAAATCCTAAACTTGCCACCCTTTGTAAATCTTCAAGTGATGTGATCTTGCTGGTGGCATGACGTGAAAGGGCTAGGGCTAAGTCGTCCTTAGTGATTCCACTTCCGTCATCGGTCACCCGGATCAACTTAATTCCGCCCTGGACAAGTTGCACAGTTATTCCGGTTGATCCTGCGTCCAGACTATTCTCTAGAATTTCCTTGAGTGCCGATGCGGGTCGTTCCACCACCTCGCCAGCAGCGATCTGATTGATGAGGAGTTCAGGGAGTAGTCTGATCGAGGCCATGAGAATGGAGGATTGGGGTGATTCTCAAATTATACGGTGGTGAATCGTAAATTGTAGTATCAGAGTCTAGGTAGACTCCATCGCGGCAGTGATCACAGTCCGGTCAAGGTGTGGAGCGAACATGCCAATAAAGTCGTACACATATCCGCGAAGGTAACTGTTGCGGGTGATGCCGATCCGAGTAGTGCTCGGCTCAAACAAGTGGCTGGCATCTATCGAGCGGAGGTGCTTATCACGACTCGGCTCAAAGGCCATCTGCGCCAGAATGCCGATCCCCAGCCCCAGTTCTACGTAGGTCTTGATGACATCGGCATCGATCGCGGTCAGTACTACATTAGGGGTGAGGCCCTTGGCGGCGAATGCCTGATTAATTTTTGTGCGACCGGTGAAGGCGAAATCGTAGGTGATGATGGGGTACTTAACAATATCCTCCAGCGTTAGCTTCTCTAGCTTGAGCAAGGGATGTCGCGGAGGAGTGATGATGCATCGGTTCCACTGATAGCAGGGCAGCATGACCAATTCATCAAATAACTCAATCGCCTCGGTAGCGATTGCGATATCAGCCTCGCCTGAGGTGACCAGTTTTGCGATCTGGGTTGGACTGCCCTGTCTCAGTATCAGCTTCACCTTGGGGTAGCGTAGGGTAAAACGTTTAATCGCAGGGGGGAGTGCATACCGAGCCTGGGTATGGGTGGTCGCGATGGTTAAGGATCCACTGGCCTCATTAGTAAACTCTTGTCCGACCTGTTTTAGATTCTTGGCATCCCTGAGCATTCTCTCAGCAATCTCTATAATGGCTTCACCGGGTGGGGTGATCTTGACCACACGCTTACCATTACGGACAAAGATATCCACCCCGAGCTCGTCTTCCAGAAGACTGATTTGTTTACTGATCCCGGGTTGAGAGGTATGGAGAGTCTTTGCGGCCTTGGATAGGTTCAGTCCTTGGCTGGCAACCTCGCACAAATAACGCAGTTGTTGTAATTTCATGATCTTCGTTTCGAAATAAGATAAACTTATAACAATCTAACACAATATTCTTTTGAGACATATGCGCCTATTGTTATCATGCTGCGCTTGGGGTGGAGTCGGCTGCCGATCATACTGAGTGCGGCGCATCATATTTTGCGATTGGTTCCGGTCGCGGTGTTAGGA
>CAJBQQ010000137.1 GCA_903957805.1 uncultured Pseudomonadota bacterium
CAGCAATACCATCAAGATTGTGGGATGTAGCTTTCTCTTTTTCGCAGCGCATCAATACTCCGCCCTCGCTGCCTATGCAATCGTAGGCCTAGGTGCTGCCGCTTACTCCCCGGCTAAATATGGCATACTGACTGAGTTGCTCCCACCGGACAAGCTAGTCATTGCCAACGGTTGGATCGAGGGATTGACCGTTGCCTCCATCGTTCTTGGTACAGTTCTGGGCGGGGTATTGATCACACCTGCCGTTTCTTCTGTATTCCTAGCATTCGACTTTCCCTTCATTGATACCGGCGTGGACACCGTAACGGAAGCAGGCATTTTGCTTATCGCTACCTTTTACTGCATCGCGGCTACTTTCAATTTGTATATCCCCGACACCGGGGTTGATCACCGCATACTCAAGAAGAATCCGATATTCCTGATACACGAGTTCAGCCACTGCCTGAAGTTGTTATGGACCGACAAGCTTGGTCAGATCTCCCTCGCTGTCACAACACTATTCTGGGGGGCAGGTGCAACTCTGCAATTTATTGTACTGAAATGGGCCGAAACAGCACTCGACTTTCCACTCAGCAAGGCCGCTCAGTTACAAGGGGTAGTTGCTCTAGGCATTGCAGTGGGGGCGGTCATGGCTGCTCGCTTAGTTTCACTGCGAAAATCGGTCAATGTGATTCCACTAGGGATTGCTATGGGCATTGTGGTGATGACTATGATCGTGGTGCGGGACCTGTGGGTCGCGATCGGATTACTTATGCTGATCGGCGGACTGGCTGGATTTTTTGTGGTACCGATGAATGCTCTTCTGCAGCATCGCGGCCATATACTAATGGGTGCTGGTCATTCTATTGCAGTACAGAATTTCAACGAAAATATAAGCATACTTACAATGCTGGCCCTTTATGCCTTACTAGTGAGCCTTGATGTACACGTTTACACCGTCATCATTCTGTTTGGATCGTTTGTAGCAGTGATCATGACCTTGATCCGTAAATGGCACTTGATCAACCAGAGCAAGGAAGACTCGTTACATCTAATCGGGGAACACAAGAGTCATTAAACAAACTCACTATAAAACGACTGGTTTGTCATCAAGCTCATTCTCTCCACCACTCCTCTCTGTTGGAAAGTGCTCTTGCAGACACCTACTGATAGCACCGATGCCAGCGATAACCCCTTCCTCAAACTGCCCCTGCTGGAACGCGGCTTCCATCTCGCGGCAGATCCTCTCCCACGCTTCAGTACCGACTTTGGTATGAATTCCACGGTCAGCGACAATCTCTACATTACGGTCAGCAAGTAACAAATAAACCAATACCCCGTTATTACACGCGGTATCCCATATCCGTAAATGAGAAAAAACCTCAACTGCCCGCTCACGTGCCGACCGATCGCTGAGTAACGGTACTATATGTAGCGCCGCCTCCACCGCAAATCGAATTTCACCATCATGACTTGTTTCAGATCGTTTAATGACATCTTCTATCGCCTGCATGGAAGCAGCAGGGAAAGTTCTCCGCAGCGTCATTCGGCTGGTATAGAGGTGCCTCAGTAAGCGCCTAAGGTTCACTCACCATCTCCCCGATGCGCCACCACCACCAAAACCGCCACCCCCCCCGCCGAAACCACCACCCCCACCAAAATTGCCACCAGACCAGTCACCACGTCCACCCCGGTAAATTCCGCCACCCGCATTGCTGAACAAACTTAAAAAGAAAATGAGCAGTGAGATGAAAAGGGCTACGATCAGTGATGAGAAAAACAACCAACCGATAAACCCCGCCACCGTACTCATTACTGTGGCACCGATGAGACGTCCGAACATGGACTGCAATACCTTACCGAACACGACGAGACCAATGAGTATCGGAACGATATTCTCCAGAACAGCATCCATTCCTCTGTCAGAATTATTGCCAAATTTTAAATGAGGAGGCGGCAGCGGCTCTCCATCGATTGCATTTAGAATGCGCTCGACTCCTGCAACAACACCGCCAGCAAAATTCCCCTGCCGAAATTTTGGGACAATTATTTCCTCGATAATCCGCTTTGCCATAGCATCCGGCAGCGTGCCTTCAAGACCATAACCCACCTCTATTCGTAGCGTTCTATCATTCTTTGCAATCAGCAGCAGCACACCATCATCCACCCCCTTGCGTCCCAGCTTCCATGATTCGATAACCCGAATCGAGTATTGTTCGATGGTCTCAGGCTGAGTAGTGGGGACGATCAGAACCGCCAACTGGCTACCTTTTTTTGCCTCGAATGAGGCCAGTCTCTGTTCCAACTCTGCCGTTAGATCATTGGGAAGAGTCCCGGTCAGATCGATGATACGAGATTCTAGTGGAGGAACTTCTACATCCGCCCCTGCTGATGGCGCAGAAAGAAGCAGCGCAGCAATCATCAGGGCTCTTACCCAGACTTGTACCTGCTGAGTAGAAGTCATACAACCACGGCCTCAGAAGTAACCGACCGTAGCAACTGGAAGAGCACCGTTATTTTCCCGCCGTTGGTGCGCTGAAATCAATCTTCGGTGCAATAGAAATCTCTTTCTCATTCTCCACTGCGAGGCTAGGCTTCACCTGGAAGCTAAAGACCATTGCAGTAAGGTTGCTTGGGAAGGAGCGTACCACCACGTTATATTCCTGCACCGCTTTGATATAGCGGTTGCGGGCGACGGTGATGCGATTCTCGGTACCTTCCAACTGCGCCTGCAGTTCACGAAAGTTGGCATCCGATTTAATTTGAGGATAGTTCTCTGCAACTACCAGTAACCGTGACAAAGCACCCGACAGCTCACCTTGAGCACTCTGAAATTTAGAAAATGCTACCGGATCGTTGATCAACTCAGGTGTGGCCTGAATACCGCCCACTCTGGAGCGGGCGTTGGTTACACCTAGCAACACATCTTTCTCCTGTGCCGCAAAACCTTTCACAACACTTACCAAGTTGGGGACTAGATCGGCACGACGCTGGTACTGATTTAGAACTTCCGCCCAGCCTGCCTTGATCTGCTCATCAGTAGATTGCAGGGTATTGTAACCACACCCGCTTAAAGCAAGGGTAAGCAGCAACGTGATAGACAATAATAGACTGCGCATGGATCCTCCAAAAAAATCTGATATCGACTACATGGGGACTAAATTACTTATTACAACAGCCTCTGCATAGTGGCTTTTGCAAAACATAAATCCTCCCAAGCCTTGGTTTTGTCGGATTGTGTCTGCAGTAAATAGGACGGATGATAAGTGACGATCAAGGGGATGCCTGAGAATTGATGTAATTTCCCACGCAGACTAGCGACCGTGGCATCGGTATTAAGAAGGCTCTGCGAGGCAACTTTTCCGAGTGCAATGATGAGTCTTGGCTGGATTAGTTCAATCTGCCGCGCCAGATAAGGATGACACTGCTGCGCCTCAGCATGCTCAGGGTCGTGGTTGGGA
>CAJBQQ010000138.1 GCA_903957805.1 uncultured Pseudomonadota bacterium
CATCAACCAACGTGCCGAGGAGCTGTCCCTTCCAGAAGGATGTGCAGTGATCGCTACAGAACCTTCTCATCCCATCTTGTGGAGTGACCCATTGGCAACTCTGGCAATCACGAGCAAGTGTACCGATACAGTTTGGCTTCGAAGTAAGACGCCATCCATCATCGCGGCTGTACAGCGGGAATCTATATCACTACTCGTGCCACCTAGATTTGCAATCAAACTGCCGGAGGCAAGATGCTAAGCCTATTGCCAAGTACACCTAATACAATTGCAGAACGAATACTCGACGCCTTCCCAAGCGGCTCCTACGCACTCGTGGGGTTATTACGGCTACTTGATATCGTAGAGACAGAGAGCATCCCAACAGCTGCTGTGGAGTGTCGAGTTCAACCACGCATGCTAATCAACCCCGAGTTTGTAAAGACCCATGCAGCAACACCAGAGAAGCTATTAGTACTGGTAATGCACGAGTTGCATCATGTCCTGCTTGGGCATACGACACTATTCCCTCGCACAACACCTGTTCAGAACTTCGTCTTTGACGCTGTAATTAACGGAATTATCTGCAGGATGTTCCCACATCCTGAGTACACCACTTTCTTTAGTGATTACTACAGCTCTGAGCGTTTTCCCGAGTGCCTGCTCAGACCACCACCAGGTTGGCCAGACAGTTCTGACCAAACGGTACCGGCACTGCTCGAGTTGTCTGAAGACCAGCGAGCCAAGGTGCAGGAAATCCATTCTGCACTCTACTCAGAGACCGGCGCTAGCTACCATGAGGTCTTTTCGGTGTTACCAAAGGTGCTTGAAGGAAGCGGTCTTGAGGGTACGATCACCCAAGGCACGGGAACGATTACTCAGGTTCCCCTATTGGGTAGTCATGATGATGGTGCCATTCCAGATGGGCAGCTTGATCAATACGCTCCCCTGCTATTCGATATCGTCCGTGATCTTGTAGAGCAGTGGCCGCAACCTCCAGACCCTATCCGTGGACGATCTTTGGCCGACGTTTTAGCCAGTACTACAGTCTGTCCCAAGAAGGAACCTTCAAACAGAGCAATCTTGAGAGGACTCATCCGCAAGGTGGCTGGACTCACTGGATCCGGTCGAATACGTCGTCAACGAAAAGATCAATCGGAAACAATGACGCCGATACCCGCCCTATCGCGCCGATCCATTGTGCTGCAAGCATTGGGCGCTCAACCATTACTCCACCCGGGGACTGTTGCATGGAAGAGGCGCATTTCAACAGGTGAGCAGGTCCGTGTCTATATCGATGTCTCGGGCAGCATGGGTAATGTACTCAGAGCACTTTATGGAGCAGTACTCGATTGCCATGAATTAGTCTTCCCGACAGTCCATCTATTCTCAACTCGGATCGCCGATGTGTCACTGGCTGAACTCAAGTCCGGGAAGTGTCTCAGCACAGGCGGAACTGATATTGGCTGTGTAGCAGATCATATGGCAAGGCATCGCGTATCGAGGGCCTTACTCATCACTGATGGATGGGTTGGCAGACCACACGGCCAACACCTCAATACCTTAGCTCGATCACGGCTCGCAGTTGCCTATCTTGGCGGCAACATAAATCAGAGCGATCTTGAATCGGTCGTCAAACATACATCCATTCTTAATACAGGAGTCTAATCATGTCAGATCAAATCTATTCAGCTGAATTTATATTTCCAGGGCATCCGGATAAGCTTTCCGATGCTATTGCAGATGCACTGGTCTTGGAGGCCATTCGTAGGGAGCCACGTGCGCTCGTCGGTGTCGAAGTAGCGGTTCATCGAGATCATGTCTATGTCACAGGTCGTATCGGTTGCTTAGGGGCACAAGATATTGATGTTCAGGGAATTGTCAGAGATGTCTATCAGAGTGCGGGTTATGGCAATGGTTGGTACCCCTCCCCCGAGCAGGTTGTCGTGGTCTCTAATCTATGTCTTGGACCGCTGGAAGATGGGGAGTCTGAATTCAGAGAGCTTTCCGATGACCAGGCTATTTGTATTGGTTACGCAAATCAATTGGAGGAGACCAATCACCTACCGGTAGAGCAGTGGTTAGTCGGTCGCTTGGCAAAGAGACTCTATAAGTTGCGCATTGAGTCACCCGAGCTAGGACTGGGTCCGGATGGAAAGGTATTGATTGCGATTAGTGAAACATATTCAGACCGTCAGCAACACTGGTCATTGAATTTCTTTAGCTGCTCGCTACAGCAACAGACTACCTCAGATGAGGTTGCACTTCACCGCGCAGTTCGGGTAGCTTTAGAACAAGAGCTTCAGTCTGCGGCAGAAATCTTGCCTGGATTTTCGTCAGAACCTCCTGATCAACTCACCGTCAATGGTGCAGGCGCTTTTGAGGTCGGTGGTCCAGAGGGAGATAACGGTCTTTCAGGGAAGAAGTTGGTTGTCGATGCTTATGGCCCGCGGGTTCCTATTGGAGGGGGGGCATGGTCTGGAAAAGACTTTTTTAAGGCAGACAGAGCAGGTGGTCTACATGCTCGTAGGCTCGCTAAACTGATTGTTCAACTCGGACTAGCAGATGAGGCTCAAATAGTCTTAGGGTGGTTCCCAGGAGATAGAAGAGCACGCTTGTTACGTGCCACAGGACCCGGCGGGAGCCCTCTAAATATTGAAAAAATTACGGCGAATTTTGATTTGAGTCTGCAGAAAAGTGGGGAGTGCTTTTCTATTGATAACCTTGTAGAGGTGGCACGTTGGGGACACTTCTCTGATGCAAACCTACCTTGGGAGAAAATCGGACTACTTTAATAGATGACAGATGGAGTGTCGCGTAACCAACGAATAATTGAAAATATCTAGATTGAGGTTCCCCCGATAAATAGTCTTCCCAGGGTGACATATAATTAACGTTACTTTTCAGAGGAAGAAGAAGGCGAAAGGCTCCGAGCAGAGTTTACCGGTAGGCAGTATCTTCTCAGTAATAGCCTTTTTCTGGAATCATGTGTCTGATTCCGCCTCTTGGATTAGGTACATCACCCAGTCGACGTGGGATCAGGTGAATGTGACAATGGAAAATAGTCTGTCCAGCATCTGCACCAGAATTCATACCAATGTTGAACCCCGTTACAGTACTGTCGTTGGATATAACGCTTGCCTTCATCTGTCTCAGTAGATCATCGCAAGCCTTAAGCTCAGGACGGCTCAAACCGAAGTAATCTGGTATATGCCGCTTTGGTAGAACAAGGCAATGAAATGGCGTCACGGGGAACCCGTCATTGACCGTGTAAGCAAGTTCGTTTTCTGAAACAACACGCTCTTTAGGAATTTCACAGAATAAACAACCTGATTCGCGGTGGGCATAGCTCTCACGCACTAAGGTTAGATTCTCACTATCCCGATCCCGTTTCATAGCGTTACAGCTATAACAGAGCGCTTGAAGGTTTGATGGGTCGTCGCTACCACTCAAATTGCGTGGAATGATGTGGTCAACTTCCAATGCCCTTATGTCAGCGGCAACGCCACATAATTCACAGTGGAAGGCGGATTTCTTTAGTACCTCATATCTTAACGTTCCAGAAATATAACCAGATGATAGCCGACGGTGTTGCCAGACCTTCTCTCCACGGGCATCGAGATAATCATCCAGCTTCTGCTGACAGAGGACGTTTAGCTGCATAATTTGGTTCTGGTCAAGGTCTTGATAACCAACCAGCCGAAAAGTCTTACCATCCTTCTCAACGATCTTGTGATTACTCAAAACTCTCCCAACCATGTCACGGGTAATCTTCTCGTAATACTCGATTTGGCTTTGGTCATTGCCAAGAATAGATTTTGCAATGTCAGTGATTGATGCGGCTCCGCCATTCCGAAGCAACGTCATTATCATCACGGGCTGATAGACG
>CAJBQQ010000139.1 GCA_903957805.1 uncultured Pseudomonadota bacterium
CGTGTCAGTGTATTGGGAGAGGGTCCTGACTTTGCACGTGCATTCAATATGAAGGTCTCGATCGGTCAATTTCTACCTGCAGACGACCTCCGTAATCCTCGTGCCTTCGCGGTACTCGGTTCAAAGACGAGGACAGAGTTATTCGGTAGCAAGAATCCATTGGGGTCGAGTATTCAGGTCGGATCATCCCGTTTCCGGGTGATCGGTGTGATGGCATCCAAGGGACAGGTACTGGGGTTCGATCTGGATGATACGGTCTATATCCCAACAGCACGTGCGCTGGAGCTCTTTAACCGGACAGGGGTCATGGAGATCCAGATCGCATACCTTCCCGGAGCACCTCTAGATGCAGTGGTTCAGGATGCAAAACGGATCCTCGTTGCTCGTCATGGACGTGAGGATTTTACAATGAGGCCTCAGCAGCAGATGCTCGATACCCTGTCCACAGTACTAGAGGTGCTGACATTCGCGGTCGCAGCACTGGGAGGGGTGTCACTCATGGTGGGTGCGGTCGGGATGGTGACTCTGATGCATATCGCGGTTGCTGAAAGGGTCTCAGAGATCGGTCTTTTGACGGCATTGGGTGCAACACGTGCCCGGATCAGGATCCTCTTCCTGATGGAGTCGACCGTGTTATCGACGTTGGGTGGGTTGGTCGGTCTTATTGTGGGGACATCGATCGCATGGATTCTGAAGACCCTGGTCGGTGGTCTTCCGGTCAGTATCCCGTGGGATTATGTGATGGGTGCATTGGCACTGTCGGTTCTGGTGGGGTTGGCTGCTGGTGTGGTGCCTGCGATGAGGGCAGCACGAATGGACCCGGTCGAGGCACTCAGGGAGGAGTAGTTCTGGGTGGGAAAATGAGGGGGGTAGTAAAGACAACGGCCATTCAGAATTCTGAATGGCCGTCGTGTATTAAATGATTAACGCGGTATCAAGAGATGGGGGTCAGAGTCTCTTTAAGAATGAGGAGATGGTATCCCACTCCCATGCCTCGACCTCACGCTCACCCACTTCAGGTAATTTGCCTGGTAACTTCTCGGCGTCCCCTTGCAATAGAAGTACAGGGAGCCTGCTGTCGTAGGCGCATTTGATCTCCCACTGCTGGCCGTCGGCCCTGAGTAAGTGATGAGTCACCAGCACGATCACACCATCACACCCTTCAACCACGGCCCTGCAGTCCTTCTTCCATGCAGGTTCCCAAGACTGCTTAACCGGCATATCGACAAATGAGAAGGTGGTCTGCTCTGTCTTCAGTTGTTCGAGTAGTCGGTCTCGGTGCTTGATATCCTTCAGAGCGAAGCTAACGAAGACGGTATTCGTTTTAGCCATTTAGTTTCTTCCTCCATGAGTGAGTGAATTGATAAGGTCCGTGTTCATTAAATTAAGTTCCTGAACGGGTCCGTGCAGTGATCTGTATCTCGATCAGCATACGTGGATCTGACAGACCGGCAGAGATCATCATCGCAGCAGGCCTCACATCCCCCAGATAACGACGCATCACCGGCCAGCATTTCTCAAAGTCGGCAGCAACGGGGAATACGTAAGTCACCCTGACGGTATCCTTTAGGCTTGATCCGGCCTCTTTCAGTGCCATCTCAATATTACGAAAGCACTGATCGGTCTGTTCGAGTAGGTCGTCCGAGATGGTCATCTTACTATAGTCGAAACCGGTGGTGCCAGAGACGAAGATCCATTCCCCATCGACCAC
>CAJBQQ010000140.1 GCA_903957805.1 uncultured Pseudomonadota bacterium
AATTCCGCGGATGAAGTCTTGGCACTGTCTGCTCTGACACTCCCCCACGCCTTGGCTCGGGTTCTTTTGGCAGAACAACTATACCGCGCACTATCACTCATAAAACGGCACCCCTACCACCGGGCATGACGATCACCCACGACCGCATATTTAAGTCAGGTGCCCCCCCCTAGTGTCGGAGCAGATCGCGAGATAGGCTGCACATGACTGCTGTTTAAGTACGGGGACTCAAACAGAGCTGTTTTATAGGCTTTACGTTGTGGACGTATCGAAGGGTTAAGGACATCATGGTTCAACTCAAAAATCGCATCTATCTAGCATCCCGCAGTCCTCGTCGACGTGAATTGCTGAGACAGATAGGGATTGATTTTGAATTGCTGTTGCTGCGCGATACCCCACTCCGTCAGATGGATGTCGAAGAGATACCCATGCCAGATGAAACCGCATCAGACTACGCATGCCGTATCGCCAAGGCGAAGGCTACATCAGGCTGGCTTCAACTGGTCCACCGAAGAGTTCCTCTACTGCCTGTCCTAGCAGCTGACACCGTTGTATCGCTAAAAGGTCAAATATTTGGTAAACCCCAAAGCCCTGCCCATGCAGAAGAGATGCTATCCGCACTCTCCGGTCAGACTCATGAGGTGCTAACCGCGATAGCAATGATTGAAGGGGATAAGGTACGTGTCCACCTCTCCACCAGTGAGGTCCGTTTCCGTAATATCAGCAACCGCGAGATCCGTAATTACATCGCCACGAACGAGTCAAGTGACAAGGCTGGTTCTTATGCAATCCAAGGCGTTGCGGCAGTTTTCATTTCGAGTTTTTCTGGAAGTTACAGCGGTGTAATGGGCCTTCCTCTCTTCGAAACGGCCCGATTGCTGGAAGAGTTCGGCATGGAAATGTTCCACTAGCCCATCAGAAACCCTAGAGTTGAGTCTTTATTTATGAGTAATGAAATCCTTGTCAACATTACCCCTCAGGAGACTCGTGCAGCCGTGATGGAGGAGGGTGTGGTGCAGGAATTACACATAGAACGCACCAACAACTGCGGCATTGTCGGTAATGTGTACAGCGGTCGCGTCAGCAGGGTACTCCCAGGAATGCAATCAGCCTTCATCGATATCAGTCTTGATCGTGCTGCCTTCCTCCACGTTGCGGATATCTGGCGGGCAAAACAAGATGGTGATCCAGATAGGCCCATCGAGACACTCCTCCACGAGGGCGAGAGTATCTTGGTACAGGTGATCAAGGACTCAATCGGCACCAAGGGAGCGCGCCTGTCCACCCAGATCAGTATCGCCGGACGCTTGCTGGTTTATCTGCCACAAGAGTCCCATATCGGAATCTCTCAACGTATCGAAAACGAAGCTGATCGCGATTTACTTCGGGAGAGACTGCAGCACTTATTACCTGCTGATGAGAGGGGGGGATATATCATCCGTACCATGGCCGAGGCCGCCAGCGAACAAGATTTGCGAACGGATATAGCGTATCTGCACAAGCTATGGCGCAATATTCGGGAGAAGTCTTCCATCACCACACCCACCTTGCTCTATCAAGACCTGTCACTCAGTCATCGTGTCCTTCGCGATTTTGTTGATGATGACACGGTCCGCATCCTCGTTGATTCGCGTGAGACCTTTCAAAGGATGATTTCGTTCTCTCAAGACTATATGGTCAATATGGTAGACCGGGTCAATCTTTATGCTGGTGAGCGCCCACTATTTGATCTGTATGGGGTTGAAGATGAGATCGAGAAGGCCCTTGCAAGACGGGTTAACTTAAAATCAGGCGGCTACCTCATCATTGATCAGACCGAGGCCCTCACCACCGTGGACGTCAATACCGGGGGCTTCGTTGGCATAAAGAGCTTCGATGATACGATCTTCAAGACCAACCTAGAAGCGGCACAAGTAATCGCTCGTCAGTTGCGCCTAAGAAATCTGGGCGGGATCATTATTGTTGATTTTATCGACATGGAGAATGAGGATCACAAGAATGCGGTACTTGCGGAACTCAAGAAGGCTCTCGTAAAAGATCGCACCCGTATGACTGTCAGTGGTTTTACAGCACTGGGACTGGTGGAGATGACCCGAAAGCGCACACGCGAGAGTCTTGCTCATGTCCTATGCGAGACTTGTCCCACCTGCCAAGGCAGAAGTGAGGTCAGAACAGCACAAACGATATGTTATGAAATCCTACGTGAACTACTGCGCGAGTCCCGTCAGTTTGATGCACGCGAGTTTCGTATCCTTGCTTCGCAACAGGTCATTGACCTATTCCTCGACGAAGAGTCCCAAAGCTTGGCACAATTGGGCGACTTCATCGCCAAGCCCATTAGTCTGCAAGTCGAGGCTGCTTATACTCAGGAGCAGTATGACGTTATTTTGATGTAGCCGTATAGACACTCCGTTCGCCCACTAAATCGACTACTTACTCCTTAATTAAATCAGTGATGTCCCTTACTCTCAGCTTCAGGTGGGGCTAGGTGGGTAAACTCTACGCTATCTTCATAAGCTAACTCGGTCGTCCCCGTTGCCTTAATTAGTTTGCCGGCCAAGAATCCACACCCCAGTGCGAGCGTCACGCTGACAATGATTCCGATGAACTGAACTCCTGCTATTCCCGGAACCACCATGATAGCGATCAGCGCACCCAGAATTCCTGGCATCCCATGCAGGTTATGGACGCCACAGGTATCAATGATTTTAAAGCGCGCTTCCAATGCAGGTTGAATAAAAACATAACCAATGACGCAGACTGCGCCGGCCAGTAAGCCGATCCCAAAAGCACCTGATGGCGAAACAATATTGACTGTTGATCCGATGGCAACACCGCCCGCTAGAGCCGCATTAGCCATATCGACCATTGAGGTCTTACCCTTATGAAAGTATGAGCTAAGAAAGTAGGTGCTGATGGTCGCTCCGCAAAGCGCGAGC
>CAJBQQ010000141.1 GCA_903957805.1 uncultured Pseudomonadota bacterium
AATCTTCCAATGCAAGACAATGCTGAGCCGACAATCCAAGTTGTTCCAGCACCCACAGATAAATATCCGGTGCAGGCTTTTTCCCGGGAACGATATCACCCGCACCAATGACTTCAAACCAGCTCGGAGAATCTTCCCCCAGAGTAGATTTTAAGAGTGCCGTCACATTCTCTGGAGAGGTAGTGGTCGCAATCGCCATCTTTATGTTTGTTGCGCGTAACTCATGAATCAGACGAGCAACACCCGGGCGCAGCGGAATCCGACCGCATTCAAGCAATGCGATAAAATGCCTGGTCTTGGTTTGGTGTAAAGCAGCAATCCACCCATCGAGCCCACTCTTACTTAACTCCTCTGGAGCATACTTCTCGATGTAATGACGAATGCGTTCCTTCCCACCCGTAATCGTTAACAACTCCCCATAAAGCTCTACACCCCAATTCCAATCAAGGCCAGACTCTTCAAATGCCGCATTGAAGGCGAGTCGGTGACCGTCCCGTTCTGTATCTGCCAAGGTCCCATCCACATCGAACAGCACTGCAAATAATTGATTACTCTTATCTTTTTTCATTTAAATTCAAGCCTGTCGATGGGTCTATAGCTTGCGCGCTGCAAACGGTCTGTAATTGCTAACCATGCTGGATTATCCGGCGGCGCCTCCACCAGTATCCGATCAAACTTTTCCTGATCGAAACGACGCAGGGTTGCATACAACTCCCTACCGTAGCCCGTCGCCTCATGCGGCATAGAAAAATAAAGGGTGCTATTGTTTTCTGAGATGATCGCTCCCATTTCGGACCATCCCAGCACCACCGTCCTCAGTCCCTCTACTTCCAGTTCACGAACACGTCGCCACAACGTCTCGGTTTTCCACATCTCGAGCGGCGTTAGCGGAGCATAATGGGAGGACAGTGAGCCGGATACACGTACGGTAGAATTATTTACTCCCGGCCAAACTACTTCTCCATGCAGCACCTCTTCCAGCGCTACAAGTGAAATGCCACCGGGTCGCAGAATCGTAGCAGTATTACCACTGAAACTAACTATCGTACTCTCCAGGCCAACCTTACAGGGGCCTCCATCCAGAATCATATCTATAGCACCCCCCAGCTCTTCACGAACATGTGCTGCTGTGGTCGGGCTCACCCGCCCGAAGCGATTAGCCGAGGGTGCGGCTAGCGCTTTCTCAGACCCCAACTCATTCAAGAGGGCAATGGCGATAGGATGATCTGGTATTCGTAACCCCACCAGATCTTGTCCGCCTGTCACATCCCGTGGGACATGGCAGCTACGTGGCAGTATCAAGGTCAGCGGCCCCGGCCAGAAACGTTCAGCTAACTTCCAAGCCGCATCCGGTATCTCCTGTGACCAATACTGCAGCCGCGAGATATCCGCGAAATGCACAATCAGAGGGTGATTAAGTGGCCGCTCCTTTATTTCGAATATGCGCCTCACTGCAGATGGATTGGAAATATCCGCACCTAGACCGTAGACGGTCTCTGTTGGAAAGGCGACGATCTCCCCTGCTTGCAATCTCGCTGCAGCAGAAGCGATATTTCTGCCAAATACTTCTGACGTCATTGCAAAATCTGCCGCATTCTTAATCGGTGCCTATGATTTACTATTTTCAGATCGAGTATCTTCCCAGCCATAGCCCATTAGACCCTGCAAATAACGTACTACATAATAGCTTGCCCAGCTCATCCCACGGAAGACCCAGAACTGCCTTTTCCAGTTCTCTCCCATCACCCTTAGCGAACCCTCAGCCATAGCAAGCTCCAAACTTGAGCGTAATTCATCGGCAAATGCTGCATCCTCCACCACGACATTAGCCTCACGCGCTAATAGCAGGCTAAAGAGATCAATATTAGAGGAGCCAACGGTCGCCCAATGCCGGTCTATCACCGCGACCTTGGCGTGCAGAAAGCTCTTGTGATACTCATAAATTTCGATGCCAGCCTCGAGCAGGCTACCGTACAACGCATGCGTAGCATAGTACTGTAGCCGATGGTCGACTCTACCTTGTAACAGCAGCACCACACGTACCCCGCGTCTGGAGGCATCGCTCAGTGCACGACGAAAGTTGATACCCGGCAGAAAATACGCGCTGGCAATAATAATTTCACTCACTGCGCTGGCGATGGCATACAGGTAGGCTTGCTCAATATCATGCCGGTGACGCAAGTTATCACGTATGACGAAAGCCGCTCGTTGACTACCGCAGGGTTTTTCAGGAGGGTGCAAGACCGGAGAGTCTATAAGTCTATGATTAAAGTGCGCCCATGCCACCAACATCCATAAATGTCTGACCGCTGGATAGATATCTGCCATCAGCGGACCCTGAATCGAGACCGCATAATCAAAACGCGGCGGCAACGGCTCAGGATTGTGCAGGTCGTCGATGATGTTAATGCCTCCGATAAAGGCGATACTTGCATCCACTACCGCTAACTTACGATGCATTCGTCGTAAGCGATTACGTCGCAGACTAAATGTTGAAATTTTCTGCCGGAATATGAGCACCTGCACACCGGCATTAAGCATCTCCTGAATGACACTTCGCGGTAGATCCTGTGAGCCAAATCCATCCAACAGTAGATGGGTTGCTACACCTCTTTTCGCCGCGTTTTGTAATGCTCTAGCAATGCGTATCCCTGTGAAGTCGTGCTCGAATATGTAGGTCTCAAGGTGCACTTCCTTTTGCGCCCGATTAATGGCATCTTCTAACGCTGGAAAGTATTCTGCGCCGTTACGAAGCAGCGTAATACAGTTACCACCGATAATACCGGATAAGCTCATCTGAGGACCATTCTGGCCGATAACACTGCATGATCAGAAATTTTGGACCACGGATGACCTTGATGTACTTCCGCATCCTCAATATGAAAACCACGAACATAGATACGATCCAGCCGAAACATCGGTAATACAGAGGGATAGCTGCATGCAGCCCTGCCCTCAGTCAATTCAAAAGCCTCAGTCAGCTTAAGTCGCTCCACCAGAACATGGCTTGCTACTTCACGCCAGTCGTTGAAATCCCCAGCGATGACTAGCGGCGACTGTGGCGGCACCAGTTGCTCGATACGACGCTCCAGCGCCAGTAATTGACGCTGCTGCCCACGCTTGAATAAGCCCATATGGACACAGATACAGTGCAGATTTTCCTGCCAACTGGGCACACTGATCTCGCAGTGCAACATGCCTCGACTTTCGAAGGAGTGTGCTGAAATATCCTCGTTATCCCATCTCACAATCGGATATCGGCTCAGAATTGCATTGCCATGATGACCTTCATCATAGGCTGCGTTCTTCCCGTAGGCAAAGTCAGTCCATATAGAGTCCGCCAGAAATTCGTACTGCGGCCTGCTCGGCCAATCCTCAAAGTTCGCGGCGTGGCCCTTATGCTGACCTATCACTTCCTGTAAAAAAACTATATCTGCGCCGAGCGTTCGTAAACTATCTCGTAACTCGTGCACCATCATGCGTTGATTGAAATGCGAGAATCCCTTGTGAATATTGTAAGTGGCGATATGCAGCTTGTTGGGCATATGATCAGCGGTAGAATTGATGGATGCAGTGACGAGGGAATCCCTAGGAAACCTCCAACATTCGTTCCAATGCAAGCCTCGCCAGCCTTGCCTCAGCCTGAGGCACCTTGATTCGGTTAACCACCCTTCCTGCTAGCAGATTCTCCAACACCCACGCCAGATGCTGTGGATCGATACGAGCCATGGTAGAGCACATGCATATCGTTGATGCCATGAACTGCACTATCTTCCCCTGCAGCTTGAATTCCTCGGCGATTCGATTGACCAGATTCAACTCAGTCCCAACTAACCAGCGAGTCCCCTCTTTTGCTGTGCGGATTGTATTAATAATGAAGTCGGTTGAGCCAACATAATCGGAGTTTTTGCACACCTCAAAACTGCATTCTGGATGTGAAATCACCAGACCATCCGGATGCTGATTACGAAATCTCAGAATGTGCTGCGGTTGGAACATCTGATGTACCGAGCAGTGCCCCTTCCACAGCAAGATCTTGGCCTTTCTGATCTGATCCGGAGTGAGTCCACCCAACGGCTCATCAAAATCCCATACCGGCATCTCGTCTATTGGAATTCCTAACTGATGACCACTCCATCGTCCCAGATGCTGATCAGGGAAAAATAATACTTTTTCGCGCCGCGAAAAAGACCATTGCAGAATTTTTACAGCGTTACTAGACGTACACACAATACCGCCATGCTCACCGCAGAATGCTTTTAAATCGGCAGCGGAATTGATATAGGTCGCGGGAGTAACAGTTTGGTCTGGATTGAGTACTTCCTGCAATTCACGCCAAGCCCTCTCCACCTTTGAGAGGTTAGCCATATCGGCCATCGAACAACCAGCGGCAAGATCTGGCAGGATGGCGGTCTGCTCTGGTTTAGAAAGGACATCGGCCACCTCTGCCATGAAATGCACGCCGCAAAACACCAAATACTCAGCATCGGTCCCCGCGGCTAGACGCGACAACTGTAATGAGTCACCAGTGAGATCAGCATGCTTATAGACATCCGCACGCTGGTAATGGTGCGCAAGGATCACCGCACGCTTTCCTAATGCAGCCTTAGCTGCCACGATACGTTGCTCGCAATCGTCGTCCTGCAGCGCGTCAAACTGATCAAATGCAATAGCTTCTGCTTGCATACTCACCCCACCAGTTGATCAAGAAAATATACTGAAATGTTAGAACAAGAATACCAGATACAACTTTATTCAAAGAGATTCTATCGTCGATGCCGGGAAGGGAGTTCGCGTATCGCAGTCGCGTTACTCGAAGAAAAAACCTTTTCTGCCGCTTCTTGCCAAGGCAGCCAGGCAAAATTTAAATGCTCACGCACAGCCACCGTGACCGGAACGGATCCCGGCAATAGAAGTCCAAACACATGCTCGGTGTTGTGCGTTTCCCCCGGCGGATATCGCCAACGCCACTCCTCGTAAATTTCAAATTGACTCTGCATGTTCCAGTCAGCCAGCGGGTAGTGAGTCGCGTCCAATCCGGTCTCTTCAGCCACTTCGCGTGCTGCCGTTTGTATCAGGGTTTCACCTTGATCTTGGCTCCCGGTAACCGATTGCCA
>CAJBQQ010000142.1 GCA_903957805.1 uncultured Pseudomonadota bacterium
GTAAATTTCAAATTGACTCTGCATGTTCCAGTCAGCCAGCGGGTAGTGAGTCGCGTCCAATCCGGTCTCTTCAGCCACTTCGCGTGCTGCCGTTTGTATCAGGGTTTCACCTTGATCTTGGCTCCCGGTAACCGATTGCCAGTATCCGGGATGATCGGCCCGCTCCAGTAATAGAACTTGCAGATCGGTTGTGTGGATCACAACCAGAACAGAAATAGGAATTTTATATGTATTGTTCAAAGGTTCTTAAACGCAGAGGATGCAAAAATGAAGACTGTATCTTCATCCCATCTGCTACCCAAAGTCTGATTAAGTCTCCCATGCATCCTAAGCTTAGCAAAGAACCAGAATGTGTGGATTAAGACTCAAGCCATTAGATCCGCTTATGAATCTATAGGTCGGTCACGAGCAGACATAACCAACTTGTAACCTAGACTAGAAGCTGTCACATCCCTTCTATATTCTTAGGAACTTAAGCATCCACATGCCGCAGCCGGATATGCAATTCCCGTAGCTGCTTCTCATCTACCGCACTCGGTGCATGGGTCAGCAGGCACTGGGCGCGCTGAGTCTTGGGAAAGGCAATCACATCGCGGATCGATTCGGCACCGGTCATCATCGTGACAACGCGATCGAGACCAAAGGCGATACCTCCGTGGGGAGGCGCGCCGTATTGCAGCGCTTCAAGTAAGAAACCGAATTTCTCTTGGGCCTCTTCGGCACCGATGTTCAGCGCGCGAAAAACTTTTGATTGAATCTCCTGACGATGAATACGAACCGAACCACCCCCGATTTCAGAGCCATTCAGCACCATATCGTATGCTTTAGATAACGCTTTTCCAGGCGCATTCTCCAATAAATCTTCATGGCCATCCGCCGGCGCCGTGAAAGGATGGTGCAACGCCTGCCAACGGCTTTCATCTTCGTTCCACTCGAACATCGGGAAATCTACCACCCAGACGGGCTTCCAGCCGGGCTCACTGAGCCCCCGATCATGCCCAACTTTGGCCCGTAGCGCGCCCAATGCCTCATTCACTACCTTGGCCTTATCCGCACCAAAGAATATAAGATCACCATTCTTAGCGCAGGTACGTTCCAGGATGATCTTTACTACAGTCTCTGGCAAGAATTTCAGGATCGGAGACTGTAGCCCTTCCGAGCCTTTTTCTAGGGCATTAACCTTGATATAGGCCAATCCCTTGGCACCGTAAATAGAGACAAAACTAGTGTAATCATCTATCTCCTTGCGCGACAAACCGCCGCCACCCGGCACGCATAATGCTGCCACGCGTCCATCTGATTTTTGCGCAGCCTCGCGAAATACTTTGAAATCTACCGCCTGCATCACGTCGGTAAGTTCGGTCAATTCCAGTGACACACGTAAGTCCGGCTTGTCGGAGCCATAACGCATCATAGCCTCGGCATGGGTCAAGCGCGGAAATGGGTTCGGTAAGTCAATCTTCATTACGCTACCGAACAGGCCACGAATCATTTCCTCCATCATCGCCATGATTTCGTCTTCACCAAGAAAAGATGTCTCGATATCGATCTGTGTAAATTCAGGTTGGCGGTCAGCGCGCAGGTCCTCATCACGAAAGCATTTAGTGATTTGATAATAACGGTCAAACCCTGCCACCATCAACAATTGCTTGAACAACTGAGGAGACTGCGGGAGCGCAAAAAAATGTTTGGCATTGACGCGCGATGGCACCAGATAATCGCGCGCGCCCTCTGGTGTTGACTTGGTCAACATCGGCGTTTCTATATCAATAAAGCCATGCTGGTCGAGGAATGTGCGAACTGCCATTGCTACCTTGTAGCGTAATCGCAAGTTTGCCTGCATCTGCGGTCGACGCAGATCAAGATACCGATGCTCCAACCGGACCGACTCACTCAAGTGCTCATCATCCATCATGAACGGTGGCGTCAGAGAGGCATTGAGAATTTCAATCGACTGGATCAATACTTCGACTTCACCGCTGACAAGATGTGGGTTGACAGTTCCTTCGGGTCGGTGCCGCACCTTGCCAACAATTTTTAGTACAAATTCATTACGAATTTTTTCCGCACTCGAAAATGTGACTGCATTATCGGGATCGCATACCACCTGTACCAGACCCTCGCGGTCGCGCAAGTCAATAAAAATCACTCCGCCGTGATCTCGGCGACGATGCACCCATCCATAGAGAGTGACGGTCTGACTCAGGTATTGAGTATTAATGAAACCGCAGTAATTCGTGCGCATGGCGTATTGTCAGAGATGATTGGTAAATAAGGGGATCGGAATTAAGCTCTTAGCGTAACCGCGCACTCATTCCGAGGTGCTGCTCAGTTATTGTCCTGGATTTTTTCTACCGTTGCCGCTGTCCGGCGATACGACACCCATGGAGATGATGTACTTCAGCGCCGCATCCACGCTCATGTCTAGTTCAATTACATCGCTCTTAGGCATCATTAGGAAAAAACCAGAAGTTGGGTTTGGCGTAGTCGGCACATAGACACTTACATACTCGCCCTTTAGATGATTGACTACATCGCCCCCAGGTTGCCCCGTCATGAATGCGATAGTCCACGACCCTTGTCGTGGGTACTGCACTAGCAATGCCTTGCGAAAAGCCTCTCCCTGGCTGGAAAAAAGCGTGTCGCTCACCTGCTTCACACCATAATAGATAGACTTCACAACCGGGATGCGCCAGAGAACCCCTTCCCAAAATATCAACAACCGCTGGCCAATGATATTGGTTGTCAATAAACCGGAGACAAATACCACCAGCAAGGTGAGTAGAGTACCCACACCAGGGATATGCACCCCGAATAGAGCTTCAGGGTGCATCCTGCTAGGTAACAGCAGCAATGATTGATCCATGGTACCAATCAGAAACTTGAGTACCCATACGGTAATTCCTAGGGGAACCCAGATCAGTAGTCCGGTGATGAAATAGCCCTTCATGTCGAGTAATACCGTTTCCTGACGTTCATTGATTGGTGCTCGCTGGGCTTGCTTCTTTGGTGACGGCAGTCGCGGTGTCGGGCGCAGGGGTAGATGTGGCAGTGGGTGCTGAAACAGCCTCACTATTTGCTCCCGTCGCCTTATCCAATTTGGGTTTTACGGGACTCTTGAAGTCAGTGGCATACCAGCCACTACCTTTTAACTGAAAACCTGCTGCGGAGATAAGCTTGATATAACTATCGCTGCCACATGCGGGGCAGACCGCGATAGGTGCATCGCTTAACTTTTGCAGATGCTCATTTTCAGAGCCGCAAGAGCTACAACGATATTCATAAATTGGCATGACAATCTCCAGCGATTCTTTCTAGTTAAGATTAGGATTATACCTTAACCATCTTATCTAACAGCTGGAATATGAGGGTGTTATGCGGATAAGAAAGGACTGGGATTGACCGAAATCGCGCACCTAAAAAGCAATTGTTAGTTCATCTGTCGCATGCAATAGGATCAATCAGCAACCCTTCCTCTCATGACCTTAGTCTGACCTCGCTTGATCTTACTATCGAGACGTTTCTGCTGTGAACTATAGCTCGGCTTGGTTGGCTTACGTCTTTTAGGTAACTGAGCAACACTTTCAATGATCTCACGCAACCGTCTCAACGCCTCTTCTAAGTTCCTCACTTGGCTACGGTACTCCTGTGCCTTTATAACGATGATACCTTCATCGGTTATACGTTGATCGCCCAGTTTTAGTAATCGCTCTTTATAACTATCTGGCAATGATGAAGCAACAATGTCGAAACGTAGGTGAATCGCACTGGAAACTTTATTTACATTTTGCCCACCCGCCCCCTGAGCACGGACTGCAGTGATCTCGATCTCGCTATCGGCGATGAATATATGGCCTGAAATTTGTAACATACAGTCGAATATACGCATGGAAAGCATTTCCTACCATTGCGGAACTGAGTAATTGACATGAAATCTTTTATAATCAATATGATGCATATCCTTCATATCTTTTCACCAAATCTTTACTTGAAAGACTCCTCATATTTCGCCTCACCCTGAACTACTCCCTTCAAAGTATTTTCCTATAGTTATTGCTTTTTACTCATAGTTGAATATAATTACGAATCATTCTCATTAATTATTGCAAAGAGGTGCGTACATGAGCACAATGCTAAGTGCCACACTAGATCAGTCGAACACAGTCTCAGAGAACGTTATCGACCAGCGGAAGTTCGGAATGCCTGATCAAAGTAAGTCCATCTATAGCGAGACCCTATTCTCTCAGGGGGACGAGATATTTATCCAGCATCAGGGCGCGCAATACCGGCTACGCCGCACCCGTAACGGCAAACTAATTCTGACAAAATAGTGAACTCAGGACACTCATCATGTATATTTGTATCTGCAAAGGTGTAACTGATAGCGCGATCCGAGAAGCTGTCTGCCATAGTGGAGTTGATCGGATGCGCGATTTAAAGGCCTGCCTAGGAGTTAGCGGACAGTGCGGAATATGTGCTTGCTACGCCAAGGAAGTTCTAGAACAGGCACTAATGCAAAAAACTCTGACTCAACACAGTCTCAAAACCCACTCGTTCATACGAGATTCAGCCTGAGGAGGTAAATATGAAAATTAATTCGAACATTATCCCGCTGTTGAACCATCAACTGCAACTTGAGTTGACCGCCATCAACCAGTATTTTCTCCATGCCCGCATGTATAAAAACTGGGGCTTCAATAGCCTCGGTAAACATGAACATGATGAATCGATTGAAGAGATGAAGCATGCTGATGCACTGATTGAGCGCATCCTATTCCTCGAAGGACTCCCCAATATGCAGGAACTTGGCAAGCTCCTGATCGGAGAAAAAGCTGAGGAGTGCGTGGCCTGTGATCTCAAGTTAGAAATGATCTCGCGCGAAGCTCTCATTCCCGCCATTGCTGCTTGTGAAACTGCCAAAGATTACGTATCGAGAGAGCTTTTCGAACATATTCTGGAAGATACTGAGGAACACATCGATTTCCTAGAAACTCAATTAGATGTGATGCAGAAAGTTGGCATTCAAAACTGGCTACAAAGTCAGATGTAGCTTGTAGAAGTAGGTTTCCAAAGCCAACTAAGGTCCTTCTTTAGTTGGCATTTTCCGTCAGCCACCCCTCCTGGGCAAGCCAGCCATTTCTTTATTTGACATGCTAGGAGATAGTGGCCATGAAGAATTTATTAAGAATTACCTCGGGTATCGTCACCCAATTTCCATTAGGACAAGCTCCTATCGACGGACCACAGCTCGTGACCACCTATAAATCAAAAGTGCAAATGCAATAATTTCTGGAAAACTAAAGCGACTCGTATCCATCTGATCCAATTAGAAATATTTGCATTAATGACAGCAAATCAAATGCGCAGGGGTCAGCTATCTGCGCATCACTGTCGCAATTAAAGTCAGATAAGAGATGAATATGATTTCTGATTATGTAAATAGAGTGGCCATTACGGGAGTATTCTTAATCGGTCTCGGCTGTTCACTCACGGCACAATCAGCGGTGAGAGAATACTGGGTCGCTGCAGAAAAAGTCTCCTGGAATTATGCCCCATCCGCTCAGAATCTGATCGAACCCGCCGATGAACTCGGGGTATGGGGTGAAACGCTGACATACACTAAGTACCGTTATATCGGTTATACCGACGGCAGGTATGCATCCCCTTTACCTCAGCCTGCATCGATGGGGATACTGGGCCCACAGTTGCGTGCAGTGGTGGGGGATACCCTCAAGATTCATTTCCTCAACCGGACGGACCGGCCGCTCTCCATGCATCCGCACGGAGTACTGTACGATAAGGATAATGAGGGTGCTGATGGTGGCGCGGGTGCAAGCATAGCACCGGGAAACAGCTATACCTACACATGGGTTGTCGACGCAGCTGCAGGGCCTGGGCCGGCTGACCCCTCATCAATCGTCTGGCTCTACCACTCGCATGTTCTGGGTGAAGAGGAGATGAACCTAGGTCTGATCGGCACACTCGTCATCACACGTAAGGGAATGGCTCGCTCCCCATCGAATCCAATGCCACGGGATGTGGACCAGGAATTGACTGCACTATTTATGATTTTCAACGAGGAAGATGGCAAAGAGAGCGGGATGAAACACACCATCAATGGTCGCATTTTCGGCAACCTTGAAAGCTATGAAACTCACCTCGGCAAACGAGTCCGCTGGCATGTCGCTGCATTGGGTAACGAACAAGACAACCATACCGTACATTGGCATGGACAGACCGTACTCAACCATGGCCGCCGCACCGATGTGGTCGAGGTGTTGCCAGCAAGCATGACATCAGTTGACATGGTTCCACGCTCACTCGGTGACTGGCTAATACACTGCCACGTCAATGACCATATGCTCGCCGGAATGTCTGCGCGGTGGCGCGTACTGCCTTAACAGCGAGCTGTTTTATACTTTCAAAGAAGAAAAACCCAGTAAAAAAATATCTACTGGGTTTATGCTTACATGATGACTACAGACTTCCGCTAGAACGGAATATCATCGTCCATGTCCTCAAACCCATTGCCACTTTTGGCAGAAACTGGTTTAGCTGATGTACTGGCCGAAGAACCCTCTTCCCTCTCCGCCACCTCAAAACCACCGCTGCCGGGTTTACTACCCAGCATCTTCATATCACTCGCAATGATCTCGGTGGTGTAACGCTCAGCTCCTGCTTTGTCAGTCCACTTGCGCGTTTCCAAACGCCCTTCGACATACACCGGACGGCCTTTTTTAAGATACTCTCCGGCAATCTCTGCCAACTTGCGATAAAACGTGACGCGATGCCATTCGGTTTTCTCCTGCTTCTCTCCACTTTTGTCTTTCCAAGTTTCAGTGGTGGCCAGAGTAATATTAGTCACCGCCTCGCCATTTGGCATATAACGAGTCTCAGGATCCTTGCCCAGATTACCGATGAGTATCACCTTGTTAACTGATGCCATTTACGCTTCTCCCCCTAGTAATTGAACAACCCTCTCTTCGTTAAAACCCCGCATATCCACTTTCAGGTAGGCGACCCTTTCATTCGCCAGTACCAGCGCCTCATGCACACCGGACAACGACGCTAGTTCGCGTGATAAGTCACTCGCCCTGCTCGTATCCATTTCCTGAACATGATACATCTTAGTACGCACAGCAGCCGGCGCTTTCATAGTGGCGGCAAGCACCAGCCATAATGCCAGGAGAATGCCGCAGAATGCAAATAGTGCTAATCCGCCATGATTTCCATATAGGTAGCCCCCTGCAGTGGCGCCGGTAAAAGCACCCAAAAATTGGACACTACTATAAACCCCAATGGCGGTACCCTTCGCACCGACCGGAGCAATCTTGGAGATCAGCGATGGTAAGCTCGCCTCCAGCAAATTAAATGCAGCAAAGAAAACCAACAATGCAGCTGCCGTCCCCCACACTGAATCAAGTGCCATCCCCAGCAACAACTGGCTCACAAGCAACAGAGCCACAGCGATGGTAAATACCGGCTTGAGCTTTGCCTTCTTCTCCGCATAAATAATTGCCGGAATAATCAGTAACATAGAAACGACCAGGACCGGAAAATATACCTGCCAGTGCTGATCCACTGCCAGGCCACCCTGGCGCAAAGATAATGGCACCACCAACCACAGCGCCATGAGAACCGCGTGTAGTGCAAACACCCCGAAATCTAGTCTCAGCAACTCGGGATCACGCAGCACATTTCGAAAGCGCCCGGCTGATGCTTCGGTATCAGAATGAAAACGACTGATCAGCGGATCTGGAATGACCTTGTACACCACCCCCATTGCCAGTATTGCCAGCACACCAGTCATTGCAAAAATTCCCGGCACACCGATAAGCTTATTCAGTGCCGGGGCCGCAATCAATGAAATAGCAAAAGTGGTTCCAATGGTCATACCAATCGCAGCCATCGCCTTGGTGCGGTGCTCTTCGCGAGTCAGGTCGGCAGCCAACGCCATTACGGCAGCAGAAATCGCACCCGCTCCCTGAATAATGCGACCGAAAATAACCCAGTAAATGTCGGTGGCGGATGCAGCAATAAAGCTACCGATGGCGAACAGAATCAAACCAATATAGATCACTGGTTTTCGTCCTATACGGTCAGACAACCAACCGAATGGAATCTGCAGTATCGCCTGGGTCAATCCGTAGGCACCAAGTGCAATGCCAATTAGAAGGTAGTCATTACCACCGGGCAAATCCTCAGCATAGAACGCGAATACCGGCAGAATGATGAACATACCGAACATTCGCAGCCCATAAATGCCGGCCAAACCAGCAGTAGCGCGCAGCTCAATAGGGGACATCTTTTCGTGGGATGATGGTGCGGACATGAATCAGATTGGGAAAACGCTGTGAACTTGAGTATATTAGCAGGTTGACCGGCACTCCGGTAGCCAATGACAGCAGTCGATGGAACTAATCAAAATTCGTGGCGCACGAACCCACAATCTCAAGAATATCAATCTCGATCTGCCTCGCAATAAGCTGATCGTTATCACCGGGCTATCAGGTTCCGGAAAGTCGTCACTCGCCTTTGATACGCTCTATGCAGAGGGGCAACGACGTTACGTGGAATCACTCTCTGCGTATGCACGGCAGTTCCTACAGTTGATGGAGAAACCCGACGTCGATCTGATCGAGGGGCTCTCACCTGCAATCGCTATTGAACAGAAAGCGACCTCGCATAATCCACGCTCCACCGTTGGCACCGTCACTGAAATCCACGATTACATGCGCTTACTATTCGCACGCGTAGGAGATCCACAGTGCCCCGATCATGGCATCACTCTGACCGCACAGAGTGTCTCGCAAATGGTGGATCATGTGTTGCAACTACCAGCAGACACCCGATTGATGATACTCGCGCCGCTGGTGGTTGACCGCAAGGGTGAACAGGTGGACTTGTTCGATGAATTGCGTGCTCAGGGTTTCGTACGTCTACGAATCAATGGAAAAGCATATGAAATAGACGCCCTACCAAAATTACAAAAGACTAAGAAGCATACTGTTGAAGTGGTGGTGGATAGACTGAAGGTCTCTGCCGACGCCAAACAAAGACTTGCCGAATCATTCGAGACCGCGCTGCGTCATGCAGATGGCCGCGCTCTGGCAGTAGAAATGGATTCAGGCCACGAGTATCTTTTTTCAGCAAAATTTAGTTGCCCGGTATGCAGCTACTCTTTGCCAGAGCTGGAACCACGGCTATTCTCCTTCAATAATCCAATGGGGGCGTGCCCCAAGTGTGATGGCCTTGGGCACATCACCTTCTTCGATTCAAAACGTGTTGTTGCCTTCCCGCATCTGTCGCTCGCTGCCGGTGCAATCAAGGGTTGGGACCGGCGCAATCAATTCTACTTCCAGATGTTGACCGGGCTTGCCAGTCACTATCACTTTGATCTTGAGACCCCTTTTGAACAACTTGCTGCGGACATTCAGACCATCATCCTCAGCGGTTCAGGTAAGGAAAAAATCGTGTTCTCATATCTGAACACCAACGGCCGCAAAAACAAGCAGGAACATACCTTTGAAGGCATTGTTCCCAACCTAGAGCGGCGCTACAAGGAAACCGATTCTCAGGCGGTGCGGGAGGAATTGGCAAAATACCTCAACTCCATGACCTGCCCCGAATGTACGGGTACCCGTCTACGTAAAGAAGCCCGTCATGTACGAATCGGAGGTCAAGCGATTTACGAGATCAATGCACTCCCACTGAAACAGGCCAAGATATTTTTCGACCAGTTACAACTGACCGGACATAAGCACTCTATTGCTGAAAGGATCGTCAAAGAAATCTCTAGTCGCATCCAGTTCCTCAACAATGTCGGACTGGACTACCTGTCACTGGACCGCTCTGCTGATACTCTCTCCGGCGGAGAGTCCCAGCGTATAAGACTTGCCAGCCAGATCGGATCTGGGCTAACTGGCGTCATGTATGTTCTGGATGAGCCTTCTATCGGCCTGCATCAACGTGACAATGCCCGCCTGCTAGAGACTCTCAAGAATCTGCGTGATCTCGGCAACAGCGTGATCGTGGTGGAACATGATCAAGACGCCATACTCGCTGCTGATCATGTAGTAGATATGGGCCCCGGTGCGGGTGAACACGGCGGATTAATTATGTCTCAGGGTACGCCGCAATCCATTCAGGAGGACATGGCCTCACTCACAGGAAAATATCTTTCCGGTAAATTGACCATTGCACTTCCGAAGAAGAGGACCCAACCCACCAATGGTCGATGGCTCAGGATTGGAGGTGCATCCGGCAATAATCTAAAAAACGTCAACCTCAATCTACCTGTAGGGCTGTTCGTGTGCGTCACCGGCGTCTCTGGTTCAGGTAAGTCGACTCTCGTTAATGACACCCTCTACCATGCCACGGCGAGACACCTGTACGGCAGCAGCGCTGAGCCTGCGCCCCACCAAAGTCTTGAGGGGCTCGCCTTTTTTGATAAAGTCATCAACATGGACCAGAGTCCTATCGGCCGCACCCCCCGCTCTAATCCGGCCACATATACCGGCCTTTTTACCCCGATCCGAGAGTTATTTGCAGGGGTGCAGCAGGCACGAGAGCGCGGCTACGCACCAGGACGATTCTCGTTCAACGTTAAGGGAGGTCGCTGCGAAGGCTGTCAAGGAGATGGCATGATCAAGGTGGAAATGCATTTTCTACCAGATATTTATGTGTCATGCGATGTGTGTCATGGAAAACGCTATAACCGTGAAACTCTAGAAATTGAATACAAGGGCAGGAATATCAATCAAATTCTACAAATGACGGTAGAACAGGCATATGATTTTTTCAGTCCGGTCCCAATAGTGGCCAGAAAACTCAGAACTTTGTTAGATGTAGGGCTCGGCTATATCACCCTCGGGCAATCCGCAACCACTCTTTCCGGTGGTGAAGCTCAACGGGTGAAACTATCGCTGGAGCTTTCCAAGCGCGATACCGGGCGTACTCTTTATATTCTTGATGAGCCCACTACCGGATTGCACTTTCAAGATATCGATCTACTGCTAAAGGTATTGCACCGGCTACGGGATCATGGCAATACCGTGGTTGTGATCGAACACAATCTCGATGTCATCAAGACTGCTGATTGGGTCATCGATCTCGGTCCCGAAGGTGGCGATGGCGGCGGACAGATCATCGCTGAAGGAACACCGCTGGAGATTGCACTACAGCCAGCAAGTTTTACTGGTCACTTTCTGAAGGAAGTCCTCAATCCTAAAACTGTCACGAAACTGCAATAATATTTTCATACCATTGCAACATCTAAGTAATGTATCTCAACCAATAGCAGGAAGAGACTGATGGCAGCAACAATACTGGTAGTAGAAGATGAACCGGCAATCCAGGAGCTAATCTCATATAGTCTACGGCAGGCCGGTTATGTCGTTTTTTGTGCAGAAGATGCCGAACAGGCTATGTCGGTCGTGAATGATGCGCTTCCCGACTTGGTGCTACTTGACTGGATGTTACCTGGCATGAGTGGAGTTGAGCTTGCCCGCGTGCTGCGTCACGCAACACGCACCAAGACCATTCCCATTATTATGCTGACTGCCCGTGCAGATGAAAGCGACAAGATAGCTGGCTTGGAGATCGGCGCTGATGATTACATCACCAAGCCATTTTCACCACGCGAATTGATTGCTCGGATTAAGGCGGTCCTGCGTCGACGCTCACCAGAAATTTCCGATGACATGATTGAGATCGGCGGTCTGAAGCTTGATCCAGCAACGCACCGTATCACTGTAAATGATCAGGAAGTTGCACTCGGACCGACCGAGTTCCGTTTATTGCATTTCTTGATGAGCCACTCTGAGCGAGTTCACACCCGCTCACAACTACTCGACGGCGTGTGGGGAGACCATGTATTCGTAGAAGACCGCACTGTCGACGTGCATATTCGCCGCTTACGCAAGGCCCTGGAAATTGTCGCCAAGGATGATTTGATACAAACCGTCAGGGGATCAGGTTACCGCTTATCAGATGCACGTGGAGGTATGAGATAATATGAATATGGCACTCTATCCCCATCTCGAAGGATAATGCACGTGTCTGGCCTCCGCCAGCGCCTCACCAGCATCATCTTGCTCACCATCGCGAGTGCAGCCCTATGGCCGATACTGGGCGCCGTTCCTGCGCTGGCGTTTTATAGCGCCACACTTCTGCTGTTATCTATCCATCATCTGCGCCATCTAGTAGCTCTAGACGAATGGCTACAAACTTCTGCACCTGCACCCTCAACACTGCCTAATACCACCGGGGCATGGGGAGACGTATTTACTCGCTTGTCACGCTTGATGCGCACCCAAAGTCAAAGCCAACAGCAGTTGAGCACTGCACTGGAACGCCTACGACGCGCCACCTCAGCAATGCCTGAAGGTGTTGTGATCTTGGATGAATCAGACCGTATTGAATGGTGCAACCCGGTGGCAGAGCAACATTTTGGCTTAGATTTTAATCGTGATACCGGCCAGCAGATTACCTATCTAGTTCGGCAGACGCAATTTGCCGAATACCTGACCACACGTAATTACAGCGAACCGCTGATAGTCCGTCAATCGAGACAACAGGAGTTGACTCTCTCGCTTCAACTAATACCTTATGGCGACAAGCAGAAACTACTAATTAGTCGGGATATTACTCTCCTTGAAAGGGTAGAGACCATGCGGCGCGATTTTGTTGCTAATGTCTCGCATGAGTTGCGGACCCCATTGACCGTGATTGGCGGCTTCCTTGAGACCCTTTCGGAAGAGGATCAAACTGGTAGCAAGATAAGTAAGCGGGCACTTACATTAATGACCGACCAGACTATGCGTATGCAACGCCTAGTGGAAGATTTATTAGCTTTGTCTCGACTGGAGAATGCTCAGAACCCGGTACGGGAAGGAAACGTCAATATTGTAGAAATGTTACGCGAGCTTTATCAC
>CAJBQQ010000143.1 GCA_903957805.1 uncultured Pseudomonadota bacterium
CAAGACTCGGTAAGTATCCTCTGAAAAGTCCTGATGGCCCGGCGTATCTAGCAGATTAATGACGCAGCCACGATATTCCATCTGCATCACTGAACTAGCCACAGAAATACCACGCTGCTTCTCGATCTCCATCCAGTCGGAGGTGACATGACGGCTGGCCTTTCGTGCCTTAACGCTGCCCGCGATATGGATGGCTCCGGCAAACAGCAGCAGCTTTTCAGTAAGCGTGGTCTTACCTGCATCGGGGTGAGAGATAATGGCGAAGGTACGCCTACGCTTTACTTCCTGTTCAATTGTCATTCAGGTACCTCTAAAAATTCGGATTTCGCCACGGCGCGTTGATTCTGAGTATAAAGATGGCAATGCGCCATATGGGTAGAACTGAAGCTGCTAGCTTCTGGATAAGTCTCATGACACACGGGCATCACCTGAGGGCAGCGTGGATGGAAGTGACAACCCGCCGGTGGGTTTGCGGGTGAGGGCAAATCTCCATGCAGCCGTATGACCTCACGTTTTAGATCGGGTTCAATTACCGGAACAGCTGACAGAAGTGCCTGAGTATAAGGGTGCTGTGGACTTCCCATCACCTCATCCATGCTGCCACGTTCTACAATTCTGCCCAAGTACATCACCGCCACTTCATCAGCGAGATATTCCACCACTGAGATATTGTGCGTAATGAATAGATATGAGAGGCCCAAACCATTCTGCAATTCTTTCAACAGGTTCAGAATCTGTGCCTGTACCGACACGTCCAATGCACTGGTAGGCTCATCGCAAATTAACAATCTTGGATTGACTGCCAATGCCCGTGCAATCGCAATACGTTGACGTTGACCGCCTGAAAATTCATGCGGGTAACGCCATTTCGTTTCCGGTGGCAAACCTACTCTCTGTAATAATGTATCTACCCCCCACCCCTCTGAAGACGAGGGTTTATACCCAGCACTAACCGGCTTATCTCTAACATTCAGTGCGTTCATGCCCTCTTCGATAATATCGACAATGCGCATTCTCGGGTTGAGTGATGAATATGGGTCCTGAAATATAATCTGGAACTCAGCACGCTTCTCGCGTAACTGCCTACGCTCTAACCCTACCAACTCCAATCCATCGTAGAGCACACTCCCAGCAGTAGGTCGAATCAATTGCAAAATACCCTTGCCGACTGTGGTTTTTCCACAACCTGATTCACCCACCAAGGCCAGGGTACCTCCACGCGGAATTGTCAGTGATACTCCGTCCACCGCCTTGACATGCCCTACCACCCTTTTCATCAGACCCTTCTGTATGGGGAAATAAACTTTAAGGTCTGTGACACGCAACAATTCTGGAATGGAGCAATCCGATTGAAGAACAGAAGCTCTCTGAGAGGTTCCCTCGACTGCCTTAACTGAACTAGGGACTCTCGAACCATTATCTTGATCAAAGAGATGGCACTTCACCTGATGACCAGAGGTGACCTCGCTCCATCCCGGCATCGTGGTTCGGCATAAATCCCACACGTGGTCACACCGGTCAGCGAAACGGCAACCGATGAACTCTCTTGATAGCGGAGGTACGGTGCCACTGATCACCGCCAAACCACGGTCACGCTTATTTTTCCCTGGCAAAGAAGCGAATAATTTGTGCGAGTAGGGGTGAGAAGGGTTCTGGAAGAATTCTGCACGTGTTGCCATCTCAATGATCTCACCCGCGTACATTACCGCCACCTTGTGTGCCATCTCCGCCACCACGCCAAGATCGTGCGTGATCAACAGTATCGACATGCCGCTGCGTTGCTGCAGATCACGCATGAGATCAAGTACCTGAGCCTGGATGGTGACATCCAGTGCGGTAGTAGGCTCATCTGCAATCAGCAGTTCCGGCTCTCCGGCCAGCGCCATTGCGATCATCACACGCTGCTTCATTCCACCAGAGAACTGGAACGGATACTCTTCCATACGCCTATCCGCATCGGGTATTCCAACCTGATTTAGTATCTCTAACACGCGTTGCTGTTGCGCAACTCCGCGTAAATTAAAATGCCTCCTCAGAACCTCACCGATCTGCTCTGCCACCGTCATCACAGGATTCAGACTCAGCATCGGTTCCTGGAAGATCATGCTTATCCGCTTCCCTCTCACATTGCGCATATCCGCTTCCGGCAACAGCAGCAAATCCTCTCCACCGATTCTAATGGAACCAGCAATGATCTCACCCGTCTCCGGCAACAGCCTCATCACTGACAGAGCTGTCATGGACTTTCCGCAGCCAGACTCTCCTAACAATGCAAAAGTTTCACCCTGCATAATCTGAAGACTAAGCCCATCTACCGCCATCACCGGTGCGGATCCGGTATGAAGCAGAGTCTGTAGATTTTTAATCTGCAATAACGGATTCATGGAGAGTGAGAACCTTTAATCACATCCTCTACTGTCTTGTCTTTGGAATATTGCTCGCGGCTCCTGCGTTGCAGTTTCGGAGCTTGTAGTGGCCAGGTTCTCACACGCGGATTGAATGCATCTTGGACTGCATCTGCAAAAAGATTGGCACTTAGAACCAGTGCAAACATGAAACCAAAGGCTGATAACAGAGCCCACCACACCATCGGCTCACGTGCCATTTCCAGACGTGCCGCATTGATCATGGTCCCGAAACTTATCATGGAAGGGTCAACACCGACACCAACATAGGACAGAACAGCCTCGGCCAGAACTAATCCACTGAAATCCATCACCGTAGCAATCAATACGATATGCATCACATTCGGAAGAATATGGCGACTAATAATGCGCCAATGAGAGACCCCGAACGCGTGAGCCGCCTGAATATACTCCATCTCCCGTAGCTTCAAGGTTTCACCACGTAGCAGTCGACATAAACCGGTCCAACTAGTGACGCCAAGTATGATGCAAAGAAACAGCAGACGCAGATCAGCCCGTGCAGCAATGGTGTCGAATAG
>CAJBQQ010000144.1 GCA_903957805.1 uncultured Pseudomonadota bacterium
ACACGGAGGTAGGCCCCAACAAATATAAACAGAATTATTACACTACTCCCTACCAAGAGTTGGAATGAGCGTGATATTGTTTTTGAATTACTCGACATGGATACCTCTTTCTGCCGCTCCCAATGAGGAGCAAATATTAGATAAAGTCACGGTCAGATTATTTAGACCCTTACCCGGCTCAGGGGTAAGGGATTGGTTGTCGCACCCCGTTACCGTTGATAAGCGCCTTCTCAATTGCGCTGATCAGAGTGACATCTTCAGGAGGGGTATGACTTGAATAGCTTGATACCAGATTGCCATTCCGGTCGATCAGATATTTAAAAAAATTCCAGGTTGGTTTTTTACCACTAGTCTTCGTGAGTAGAGCATACATCGGGTTTGCATCCTTCCCAATGACCGATGATTTTGCGAGCATGGGAAACATTACTCCATACGTGTTGTAGCTAAAATTAGCGATATCAGTGTTTTTCCCGGGCTCTTGATTGAAATCATTAGAGGGAAATCCTAGGACCACGAGCCCTCTGTCTTTGTACTTTGCGTATAACTGCTCGAGCCCCTCATACTGACCGGTATAACCACAATGGCTGGCAGTATTAACTACCAGAATGACCTTGCCGGTGTACTGACAGAGATCCTGCGGTGCATCGTCTTGCAGGCGTTTGAAATTAAAGTCTAATAATGCTGGACAGGATTCAGCTGCCTTGACCGGGATACTAGCCAGTAGCAGTAGTGCAGCAGATGCGAGGAGTAAACGTTGGAAGGTATATCTTGCCATGATTCAAATCTTTAAGGAGTGTCGATCCCTTAAAGACCGGATCTTATAGATAAAGGTTCCCCATAGGGGGAGGGGATATCAATCAGATGGTGCGAGTGGGTCATAGGACGGCTCAATTTCAACACCCTCAAGCCGGGCTAAGATACGGACCGAGAATCCATCATCAATTATCGGTCTGCCGCGTATAGCATCCCCCACAAGATGATAGAGAAACCAGTCGTTCCTCGCATCGGCATCAGACCGAATGGTTTCGATGAGGGAGCGCGTTCTGTCAACAGTCTTGGTCGATTGGATCCAGCCATCCTCAAGTTCTGGCTCGAGCAGCTTTCTTAGAATCACATCAACGAGAGATCGCGAGTTGTCTGAGACCAGTTCGGAGTCGATATATGAGGATATCTCTTCCTTCACCCTACCAGCCGGTGGTTCAGCTTGGGTCAAGCAGTTAACGTAGGCAGGGTCTAGCAGCTTACGCAGTACGACATCGATGAGAGACCGAGAGGTATCTATGGTCATCATTGAGTCAGCATATAATGTTAATCCTTCTTTCAATCTACCACCTGTTATCGCGTACTGGGTCTAGTAACTTACGTAGTAGCCCTGCCGCTTGTTCACGAGCACGAAATATTCGTGATCGTACTGTTCCGATAGGGCAATTCATAACTTGAGCGATCTCTTCATAACTTAAACCTTCTACCTCTCTCAGAGTGATCGCAGTACGTAACTCCTCTGGTAGCTTCTTAAGAGTCTCCGCAATGGATTCTGCGATCTGCTGATTTGCCAGGATTCGTTCAGGGTCTTCATCGTCCACAGTTTCAGGAACCGTCATCTCCTCTGCATCTTCAGTGAATATGGGCTCGTAGTTAGGGATACGACTACGCCTAGCAGATAGGAAGTGCATAGCGGTATTCACCGCGATTCGGTGTAGCCAGGTTGAGAACTGGCTCTCACCTCGGAATGAAGCGATCCCACGGTAAGCCTTGATGAAGGTTTCCTGTGCCACATCCTCGACATCCTGTGAAGACTTTATATAGCGAGAGATCACATGAGCGATCTTGCGCTGATGTCTTACCACGAGCATATCAAAGGTGTGTCGGTCCCCCCTTTGTGTTCTCTTGACCAGATCGAAATCAGTGTCGATTTTGTTTACTCTGTTCGGATTAGAATGAGTGGCAATAGCTACCTGCAGGTACCCACAAAGGCAAAATCATAGCCCAAATGCCCTAGATATACTATCCGATCTGATCAATCTTTATACTAACAATTCAAGATATGTAACCTCCGTTACTGAGTCATCTACCGGCCAGACTGATTAACCTAAAACGAGGTAACACAACCAAACTCTGGCACCCGTTGGTTACTAAATCGTGCGATAAAGTTCAGTTTATTTATGATTGATTGATCCTATAGTCTGAGAATAAACGGGTTCATCCTTACCTCCGGTCGCCGCACTATGCGATAATTTCAGTCTTCTCTAGGATCCTGCACGATGCAGACGCTCTACGACAAACTCTGGCAAGGCCACATAGTTCACGAGGAATCCGATAAGCCGGATGGAATGGCACTCGTCTATATTGACCGTCATCTGGTTCACGAAGTCACCAGCCCACAGGCATTTGAGGGGCTAAGGATCGCCGGACGCAAGCCCTGGCGGTTAGATTCAATCCTCGCTGTGGCGGATCATAATGTTCCTACCACTGAACGTAGCCACGGCATTACCGACCCGGTATCGCGTCTGCAGGTGGATACGCTTGACCAAAATTGTGAAGATTTGGGCATTACTGAATTCAAAATGACCGACTTGAGGCAGGGTATCGTTCATGTCGTCGGCCCTGAGCAGGGGGCCACTTTACCGGGTATGACGGTCGTGTGCGGTGACTCCCATACCAGTACTCATGGAGCATTTGCATGTCTCGCTTTTGGGATTGGCACATCGGAGGTGGAGCATGCACTTGCGACCCAGTGCCTA
>CAJBQQ010000145.1 GCA_903957805.1 uncultured Pseudomonadota bacterium
AGGTGGTGAGAGTCCCGATCACCAGCCCGGTACGGATGCTCTTGAGTGACTGATAAAACACATCTTGCCCAACCTTATCAGTACCGAATATGTGGTAATGAGTGGACAGCATCAGCGCTACACCAATCGACATGAGCATCAATGCCAGTGTGGCTAAAACTGCATTCCATGGGACTTCAGTATCACCTCGACGGATGGCAGATAATGTAAATGAAAGTGTCGCACTGTTCCGGCGTGCCAATGAAACACTCAACAAGGTCAACACTAAACACCAACTCAATAAGCCCAATACCAGTCCCGTTGTCGCTCGTTCGGCCACATCATTAGTTAACTGCGCCGCTGGATCCTGCAAATGCGCCCCTCCAAATTGCAGACGCGGAAATTCTCTCACCTGCGCTCCATCTGGCAACTCAATCGTTTCTCTAGCGTAAAGGTGTGCGGCAAAGGGTGCTGAGTAAGTCTTCTCGACTCGAGTACGCAATGGAGCGGCGATGATATCGAGAAGACTCAGTACTTCCACGCTATAAACCTTCTCACTATTACTGCCATTCTCGACCGCAGGACGGAAATGTACCGTGTCGAGTAGCCCAATAGACATAAAGAATACCAGCACCGTGAGGGATGCCATGCCGCTCGCACTATGACCTACTCGCCTCCATGGTACGAGCATGTGCTCATTGCGACGCACGTACCAAACAAAGACAAGAGCCACCATCACCAGCAAGTATATGAGGGCATCGGTCCAGAGAATGACAGGCTTGAAGATCATACTCACTCCAACCTTATTCTTGGATCCACCAGGGTATAGGAGATATCCGTCAAGATGAGCCCAACGATATAAAGCAATGAGCCGAGAAATACCATCGCGCGCACCACAGCAAAATCCTGTGAGCTGATCGCATCAATGGTATAGCTACCCAGTCCTGGTATGCCAAAAAACGACTCGGCGATTAGACTCCCAAGGAACAGCAACGGGATCACCACTACCGCACCGGTGAGGATCGGGATCATGGCATTCCTGAGAACATGTCTGAATAGCACGATACTTTCTGGCAAGCCCTTGGCACGAGCGGTCCTTACATAGTCCTTACTCATCTCCTCAAGAAAAATGGTACGGTACCAACGTGTACTGGCGCCGGTGCTGCTGATTATGCCGATGATAACCGGCAGGACTAGGAACTTACCTGTATCAAGTCCGCTGCTATAGCCAGAAATAGGGACCAGATGCCAGAGCTTACTGATCAGAAACTGTCCACCGATGATGTAGAACAAACTAGAAATAGACATGAGCGCAACGCACAGGACCACCCCCCAGAAGTCCACATAAGTTGCACGAAAAAATGCCATCACCAGCGCGAAGGTGATGTAGACAATCAACCCCAGCAAGAACACCGGCAGAGCAATGGCAAGACTCGGTAGCATGCGTGATTTTATTTCGTGGGCGATATCACGCCCATCGTCAGCACGCCCGAAATCGAATGCGAACATAGCAGCTGATTTCTCAAAAAAAATAGTATGCGTAAACTTTCCCACCCCTTCTTCACTATCATTGAGCATCAGCGGTTTGTCGTACCCCCGCTCATGCTTCCATTTCTCGATCGCTTCGGGAGTGACTCGCTTAATGCCCAACTGCATCCGGGCCATGTCATCGGGCGTATTGACGACAAAGAATAAGGTGAAGGTGATCAGATTCACTCCGATCAAAATCGGAATGGCGTAGAGCATTCGACGGATGATGTAATTAAGCATCCCCTGCCTCTGATACCCCTACACTTTTCGATGCATCTCTGGTCCCCATGCTCCGCTCTCTGCGACGGTATGCGACCATTGCAGGAACTAGGCTCCCGAACAGTACCAACAGCCCGACCACAGCTGGCCACAGTACCGGTTCATTCCATTCTCGTTGCTTCTGTTCACGTACACCACCGTCTATACGGTAGTATTTAATATTATTGTTTGATAACTTATTGGGCTTCACGTTGCTATACCAAGCGTGATAAAGCCCATAATCCTTGGGATGATATCCCCATAGCCAGGGCGCATCATTTCGCAAAATCTTTACCATACGATCTATGATCTGTTGTCGCTCAGGGCTATCCTCCATATTCTTCATCTGCTCGAACAGCTGGTTATATTCTGGATTGTCATAATTGGATGCGTTCTGACCATCATTATCAACCTTCCGTTCCGCCCCGCTCAGCAGGATGAGGAAATTCTCTGGATCAGGGTAATCGGCGTTCCAGCCCCACTCAAAGATCTGAGCATTGCCCTTGCGTATCTTGTCCTGAAATCGATTGTAATCAGTACTACGCACCACTAGCTGAATATTGAGTTTCTGGAATTGTTTGCGCATCCAGTCAAGGCTGGACTTATCATCTGCACCGCGGGAGGTCACATCAAAATATAGCACCAACGGCGCACCGGTTTTAGCATCCATCCCATTGGGGTAACCCGCTTCAGCCAGCAGCACTTTAGCAACAGCGATTGACTTTCGTTGCGGCCGTTCCTGCAGCCAGTCATAGACCACCGGGTTGATACCGTCCCTGCCGTCGCGATGACCCGAAATACCTGGGGCAATCGGTCCTTGTGCTGGAATACCACGACCATTGGCAAAGATTGAAACATACTCCTCATAATCTACTGCGATGGAAATAGCCTGTCGTAATTTTCTGGAAGACTTGGATAATCCTCCGACTACCGGGTCCAGCATATTGAAACCCATGTAGTAGGTGGAGGTTGCAACTTCCGTCTCAAGCCGAATTCCTTGCGCCTTCATCGCTTCGGTTACGGTCGCCTCTCCCTGTCCCGTCACTTGTACCGCTTGATCAAAACTGTCTGATCCAATGCCCGATGCATCATAGTAGCCCTGAAGGAATTTGTTCCATCGGGGAATGCTCTCCTTGTCACGGCTAAATATGACCTGGTCGATAAAGGGTAGTGGCTTACCCGCATCTTGTAGTAAGCCAGCCTGTTCATCCCTTGGCATCCCCTCTGAGGGATAACTCTCGCCATGAAAGTTGGGATTCTTCTCCAGTATCATCACTCTGTTAGGGTCATTCTCGGTCAGCATGTAAGGTCCGGTACCTACCGGATACCAGTCAAGTGTAATGTTCTTCTCTGCCAAGCCCTGCTGCGTATAAAAGCGTTCGGCCTCCCATGGAATCGGTGCGAAGAAAGGCATCGCCAGCCAGTACATAAACTGTGGATACTTACCCTTAATCTTGATGCGATAAGTATATGTATCCACTATCTGGGCACCCTCCAGCGGATAATCACGCAGGTCTAAGTATGCGTGATTATCCTGCTGTCCTGGCTGTACCTCAGATGCCGCCTTCAGAGTGGCTGAGTATTCCTTGAGACCTACAATGTAGTCCGACATCAATCCAAGGATAGGCGAGTGCAACCTAGGATGGGCTAGGCGCTTGATCTCATATACATAATCTTCCGCAGTTAATTCGCGCGTGTCGGTGCGGGAGAAATCACTAAGCTTATAAACTCCAACCAAATCTTCGGCAGTCAAGTTATGGTAGAGGAATTTCCCCAGTTCACCTCTGGCAAATGCTGGATGCGGTTGAAAACGAATACCAGGCTTGATGGAAATCTCATAAATCGTATAAGCAATCTTCGCAGTGTCAACATCACTCGGCAGATTCGCTCCATTTTTGTCTAAATACTGTGCCACCGGCATTCTCGTCACTGTCCCAGGAATCAATGTGTAAGGACGCTTCAGATAGTGGTACTGCAGCGGTGGCTCATAAATCTGGGCGGTCAGCAGAATTTCGTTTGAACTATAGGACTGGACCGGATCAAGATGTTTGGGACGCTCGGCAAATGCGCTATAGAGAATATTCTTGCCTGCGTTGGTGGCTGGATAAGGACTGTTCCAGGGTTGATCGCTACAGGCAGTGAGCAAGGCCACAAGCAGCGCCAACAGGTATTTGAACGGAGCCTTCATTGGCGTGATAGTTTAGCGTAAATACCAGTATAGAGTAGAGTGGAAAAGCCTCGCAAAAACCTTAGAATTCGGTCTCATTCCCCATGATTCTTCAGATCTGATCAGCCTTAGGCTATAATTTATCGAATTTCTCAACCCTCATAAGGATAATAACGTGGGATTTCTTAAAGAGAAACGTATCCTCATCACGGGACTGCTTAGTAATCGCTCAATCGCCTACGGTATTGCTAAAGCGATGCACCGTGAAGGCGCGGAATTGGCTTTCACTTTCCAAGGAGAGGGAGTCCGCGATCGAGTCGAAAAACTTGCAGCTGAATTTGGTAGTGACTTAATACTTCCCTGCGATGTTGCGAGTGATATTCAAATCAGCGAGTGCTTTGATAGCTTGGGGAAGCGCTGGGATAGTCTCGATGGTATTGTTCACTCGATCGCCTTCGCCCCACGAGAGGCGTTGAGTGGAGACTACCTAGAGAGCGTAGATCGAGAAGCCTTTCGCATTGCCCATGATGTTAGCTCCTACAGTTTTGCAGCGCTGGCAAAAGCCGGCATGCCGCTCATGCAAGGTAGGAATGCCTCTCTACTAACTCTCACCTACCTAGGTGCAGTACGAGTCATGCCAAATTACAATGTAATGGGTCTAGCAAAGGCAAGTCTTGAGGCTAATGTGCGCTTCATGGCGTCCAGCCTCGGTCCAAAAGGAATACGCGTCAACGCAATCTCGGCGGGTCCGATCAAAACCCTGGCTGCAGCGGGTATAGGCGATTTCGGAAAACTGCTGAACTATACTGAAAAAGTTGCACCATTAAGACGTAACGTTTCAACCGGGGAGGTCGGTAATGTTGCCGCCTTCTTGTGTAGCGATCTTGCCAGCGGCATTACCGGCGAGATTACCTATGTTGATGCTGGATTCAATACGGTTGCTTTCGATATCTGAACTACTGTTTAATCGTCACATCAGACCGCTGCCTGATTCCAGCAAGAGCGGCTGAGAGCTCTTCCTGGGTAAGCAGTTGTTGCAACTGCCTGCCAAAAGCCTTGC
>CAJBQQ010000146.1 GCA_903957805.1 uncultured Pseudomonadota bacterium
AACACTTTTAAAGTTAATTTTATTGGGAGCACCTATGGCGCGGTACGACAACATCCTTGAGCTTGAACCCGAGTTGGGCGGAAGCGGGTTACGGATCGGCATCGTCATGAGCCGTTTTAATCTTGATGTGAGCGAGGGTCTGCTGGGAGCTTGTACAGCGGAACTGACCAAATGCGGAGTTGAGGAGTCGGCCATGCTGTTGGTAACAGTTCCGGGCGCACTGGAAATTCCTCTGACGCTGCAAAAGATGGCGCTGACTGATCAGTTTGATGCACTGATAGCGCTGGGTGCGGTCATACGTGGGGATACCTATCACTTTGAAGTGGTAGCGAATGAGTCGGCCAGTGGGTTGGCAGCGGTTCAGCTGGATACTGGCATCCCTGTCGCGAACGGCATACTTACCACTCAAAATGAGGATGATGCACTGTCGCGAATGAGGACAAAAGGTATTGAGACCGCACAGGCCGCCATTGAAATGGCGAACCTTCTTAGGCAGCTCGACGAAATAAGTCAATGACACAGAACAATCCAGCAACTAAGGCTAACAAAAAACCAGGACGATCAACTCGCCGATGTTCGCGTAAGTTGGCGATGCAGGGCTTCTACCAATGGCGGGTCGCGGGTGGGGCTGTTGAAGTAATCGAGGCTCAACTGCGAGATGGAGAGGAGTTTGCCAAGACCGACCAAGATTTTTTTTCAGATCTATTGCGTGGTGGTCTGGCTAAATCTGCAGAATTGGAACAACAGATCCAGACATGTCTCGACCGCCCCCTTAAAGAACTTAGCCCAGTAGAGTTTGCTATTTTACTGTTAGGGGCCTATGAGCTTTCAGATCACCCGGAGACGCCATACCGAGTAGTAATCAATGAGGCAGTGGAACTGGCCAAGACTTATGGCGGCAGCGATGGGCATAAGTACGTGAATGGGGTGCTGGATAAGTTGGCGGCCAGGATGCGTTCTCCCGAGGTAAACACACCTAACTGACATCTGGGGTTGCAAAGAAGTGCTCTCCGAATTTGATATCATTCAGCGCTACTTTACACGCACTCCCCCTGGTGCTGTACTCGGTGTGGGGGACGATGCGGCCTTAGTCAAGCCATCTGCAGAGATGGAGCTGGTAATTTCCACCGACATGCTGGTGTCCGGCCAGCACTTTGAATCCGACGCTGATCCCCGGTTGTTGGGATATAAATCTCTTGCTGTGAACCTGTCCGATATGGCTGCGATGGGAGCTGCCCCGCGGTGGGCGACGCTGGCGCTGGCGCTTCCTGAGCCCCTAGTGAATGCTGGTGACGGCTGGCTTAAAATGTTTGCAGAAGGGTTTTTTGGATTGGCGGGCGAGCATCGGGTGGACCTTATCGGGGGAGATACCACTCGGGGGCCACTAAACATCTGTGTGACAATCATTGGTGAGGCTGCAATAGGGAAGGCCTTGAGGCGAAGCGGGGCCAAGGTAGGAGATGATATCTGGATATCTGGCCAGTTAGGAGATGCGGCGCTAGTGATTGCTCACACCCGCCGACAGATTGAGCTCGACCAAGAAGAGGTTCTGCACTGTTTGCCAGCATTGAATATGCCCGTAGCCCGGGTTGACCTAGGAAAACGGTTGATCGGTCTTGCACATAGTGCAATTGATATTTCTGATGGTCTGATGGCAGACCTAGGTCATATTCTGGAGCGGTCCAAGGTTTCAGCCACTATTGAGATGAGCGCAATTAAGTGCTCGGCGGTGATGAAGAGGCATCTTCCCCACCCATCGGCGATTAATTGTTTAATGGCAGGCGGGGATGATTATGAACTCTGTTTTACTGTACCCAGCGCAAGGCGCGGAGACGTCGAGTCTCTCTCAGGTGAAGTTGGGATTCCGTTAACTCGTATCGGTTGTATCAATGAGGGGGAGGGATTGTTAGTGCTGGACGAGTCCGGTAAGTCGGTTGAGATGGCAGTAAGGGGCTATGACCACTTCCGGACCTGACAACCAGCCCAGTTCCGGAAGCGAATCTGCTTCGATTGCCGCACCTGTGAATCGGCTCCCTAACTGGGAGTTTGTGACGAGGCGACCAGCACACTTCATCGCATTCGGAGGCGGAGCAGGCTTGAGTCGAGTTGCACCCGGGACCATGGGAACAATCGCCGCTATTCCATTGTTCGGGTTGATGAGCCAGTATCTTGGACCGATTAACTTTCTGCTATGTATTGGACTCTTTTTCCTCATAGGCATTTGGGCCTGTAGTGTCACCGGGAAAGCGCTTGGTAGCCATGACCATGGAGGTATGGTTTGGGATGAGATTGTTGCATTTTTGTTGGTACTGCTATTTACCCCTAACAATCTTATATGGCAGGCCTTTGCATTCCTATTGTTCCGACTGTTTGATATCTTCAAGCCGCAACCGATTCGTTATTATGATAGGAAGTTGAGAGGCGGTTTCGGGGTAATGTTCGATGATCTGCTGGCCGCTGCCTTTACCCTTCTATGCTTGGCGGCTTGGAAGGCATTTTCACCATTTTAAACGAACCACCCGATGAGGAACCATGATCAACAACGATGACCACGCACTAATAATGCTTGCTGGTCATGTTGGTAGCGACTTGATCAAACGGGGACTGATGCTCACCAGTGCAGAGTCCTGTACCGGTGGATGGCTGGGTCAGGCGATCACCGCAAAATCGGGCAGTTCGGCTTGGTATGAACGAGGATTCATCACTTACAGTGTCGCGTCTAAGCAGGAGATGTTGGGGGTGAGCACTACAACTCTGAAACAGTACGGAACAGTATCAGAACAGACCGTGAAGGAAATGGTGGCTGGTGCGCTGACGCACAGCCGTGCTCAGGTGTCGGTAGCAATTAGCGGGGTTGCCGGACCTAACGGAGGTACTGAGGGAAAACCTGTTGGCATGGTCTGTTTTGCTTGGAAAATGAAAGACGGCCTAGCCCGTAGTTCAACTCATCATTTTGATGGTGATCGTGAGTCTGTAAGAAGGCAAGCGGTGTCCGTCGCCCTTCAGGGGGTGATAGATCTAGTGCGCGATGCCCCGCCAATCCTCACGTGAATATTCTGGGAGTACTTTACGATCGACTGGTTTGTGGAAAATGATAGGTTATTTCGCGGCGAATCAGTCCCGACCTCGCCTTCCCGAGCATAGTCGCATGTGCGATAATTCGAGAGACTCTTAAAAGGAAAAGGACATGGACGAGAACAGAAGTAAGGCATTAGCGGCAGCACTCTCTCAGATCGAGAAGCAGTTTGGCAAGGGCTCGATTATGCGACTCGGCGCAAGCGATGTGGCCAAGGATATCGAGGTGGTATCCACCGGTTCGTTGGGTCTCGATATCGCACTCGGTGTGGGCGGACTACCGAGAGGCAGGGTGATAGAAATCTATGGCCCCGAGTCATCGGGAAAGACCACTCTCACACTGCAAGTAATTGCCGAGATGCAGAAGGTGGGTGGTACAGCGGCATTCATAGATGCTGAACATGCACTGGACCCACAATATGCACAAAAGATTGGGGTTAATGTAGAGGAG
>CAJBQQ010000147.1 GCA_903957805.1 uncultured Pseudomonadota bacterium
CGTGTGCGCTGAGAGGTCATACCGATACCCGAGTGATCAGCGCTCAAACTTGACACTCCTGAGGATGTTAATTTGCTGCGCATATAAAATCTCGTCAGATCTTCAACATTATTTGAGCCAATCTTTTACAGCGTTCATCTGCCCATACCGTGTCAGGTCGATCTGTAACGGCGTCAGTGATACCCGGTCATGCTGGATAGAGAAAAAGTCTGTACCCTCACCCGCGTCTTGGGCAGGACCGGCTGCCCCCACCCAGTATACCGTCTCACCTCGAGGAGTCTGTGACTTGACGACTGCCTCAGCCTTGTGACGGCGACCAAGCCGTGTCACCTCCATCCCCTTCAACTTCTCATAAGGAATATCGGGCACATTAATATTGAGCAGGATGGGCTCATGGAATTTATTATCTTTAAAGCGTTGGACCATATCAGCAGCAACACGTGCTGCGGTGGAAAAATTTTTACTGGACGCGCTATTTAGCGATACCGCTAGAGAGGGTATACCAAGCAAAAAACCTTCGGTCGCGGCGGCCACCGTTCCAGAGTAGATTGTGTCATCGCCCATATTTGCTCCAGCATTAATTCCGGATACCACCATATCGGGCAAATTATCGAGCATCCCTGTGACCGCCAGATGAACGCAATCGGTCGGGGTGCCATTGACATAGTAGAAGCCGTTATGAGCTTTGTGTAGATGGAGCGGGCGGTCAAGCGTGAGTGAGTTGCTAGCGCCACTCCGGTCGCGCTCGGGTGCAACTACAGTGACCTCCGCGATGGCGGAGAGCGCTTCTGCGAGGCAGGCAAGACCGGGCGCAAAGTACCCATCGTCATTGCTTAGCAGTATGCGCATTCTCGGAGTATCCAGATGATTTTCAGGTTAACCGGGGAATGATGTCGGGCACTTTTTCAACGTGCCCAGTCTGATGATTGGCGCAGCACCTGGTCATGTTACTGACCCAATTGGTCGGGGCGAGAGGATTTGAACCTCCGACCACTTGCACCCCATGCAAGTACGCTACCAGGCTGCGCTACGCCCCGAAGCTCGGGATTATAGCAAACACAGGCACCGATGTTAAAAATTGCTTTCAGTGCGCTGTATGAAACGAAGGATACTGGGAATAGGGGAGCTGATGGATCGTTTACGATTGCAGCAATGAGAGAACACTCTTAATCTCGCTCCGTAGCAATGTCAGATCGACCGGTATATGAGTTGAGATATTAGGGGGTGTGGCATCAGGAATTGGTTCCGCCGCACTCTGACCCAAACGCCCACGGGCACCGTTGATGGTAAACCCCTGCTCGTAGAGCAGCTCTCGAATACGGCGGATCAGTAATACCTCGTGATGCTGATAGTAGCGACGATTGCCGCGCCTCTTAACGGGTCGTAGCTGAGTGAACTCCTGCTCCCAATAACGAAGCACATGCGGCTTGACACCGCATAACTCACTGACCTCTCCTATTGTGAAGTAACGCTTTGCCGGGATGGGCGGCAGGGTGATGCTAGCCGGCACGTTTTCCCTGATGATTCTTTTCGACCATTGCCTTTAACTTTTGACTTGCGCGAAAAGTCACAACGCGCCTAGCAGTGATCGGAATCTCCTCGCCCGTCTTAGGGTTACGTCCTGGACGTTGCGGCTTATCGCGCAATTGAAAATTGCCAAAACCTGAGAGCTTTACACCATCACCGCTCTGTAGTGCGACACGGACTTCCTCATAAAAAGCATCTACCATATCCTTGGCTTCGCGCTTGTTTAATCCAACCTTCTCAAACAGCAAGTCTGCCAGTTCAGCCTTTGTTAAGGTCATACTCCCCCCTGTCTATTAATTTTTTGACGCATGCTACTACCTGATTAATTACGCAGCACCGCATTGAACTGATTCTGCAAAATATCCAGCAACTTTATGACGGCTAAGTCTGCCTCTGCATCCGTTAATGTTTTTTCAGTATCTTGCAATAACACACGGAATGCAAGACTTTTTTTGCCACTTTCAATACCCTTCCCGCGATAAACATCGAACAAAGAGATGTCAGAAACAATGGTGGGTCTTCCAGTCTGTAGACTATCCAACAGGGCTTTTAAGCTGACGTTTTCCGACACGACCACTGCGATATCACGCCTCACCAGCGGGTATTTTGAGATCTCCCCCGCTACTGATAGTGCACGTCTCGTCATCGGCTCCAGGTCCAGTTCAAATAGCACCGCAGACTTGGGTAGGTCAGCCTTTTGCTGCCAACGTGGATGTAGCTCACCCAACCAACCGACAGCCTTCCCATCCAAATTGATTTGAGCCGACCTCCCAGGGTGTAGAGCGGGGTGTGTCGCCGCCTCAAAACTCGCCACCTCTGGCCAGAATAAAGCCTCGATATCTGCCTTGACGTCATAAAAATCGACGCTCCGTGCAGGGACTCCCCACTGCTCAGTCACGGCGTCACCGTAGCAAAGACCGGCCAGCCTTTCCGGTTGAGCATAACCATCACCCACCCTTACAAAGCAGCGACCAACTTCAAATAATCTCAATCGGACTTGCTTCCGATTAAGATTGAATTGTAAATTCGCAATAAGACCACCCA
>CAJBQQ010000148.1 GCA_903957805.1 uncultured Pseudomonadota bacterium
AAAAAGATTTGCACCCGGACCTGCAGCAGCCACCCACAGCATGTCGTACTTAGGGCGGCGCAAGTTACCGAAGTTCACCGGTACCGGTTTGGCCCAGCCGAATAGGAAGCCGGTTCCAACCGTCAACTTGCTTAGAGTAAACAGAACCAATGGGACGATGATCGTACCCATCAGGTCGATATGACGTATCGGATTCAGACTGATACGACCTTGTGAGTATGCAGTCAGATCACCAAAATATCTGGCCACGTAGCCGTGTGCAGCCTCATGCAGGGTGATGGCAAGAATCACCGGCAGCGCCCAGATGGCGATCCCTTGAATGATGCTATCCATTCGTTATCCCGAAGGGTGTAAGACTGCCTTTGCCTTGGCGAGTTAGTTCAGGCACTTCACCCGTTAGATCAATCACGGTAGTCATCTCTAAACCACATGGACCACCATCCAGAACAAGTTCCACTTGATGTTCTAGGCGATCACGAATTTCCTCTGCATCGTTGAGAGGGAGTTCGTCCCCCGGCAGCATCAGCGTGGAACTCAGTAGGGGCTCCTTCAATTCCTCTAGTAGAGCTTGCACCACAGGATGGCGTGGAATTCTTAGACCGATGGTGTTGCGCTTAGGATGTTGCAACCGGCGCGGTACCTCACGTGTCGCTTCGAGTATAAAAGTATAACTACCCGGCGTACTTGCTTTAAGTAAGCGGTACTGGCTGTTATCGACCTTGGCATAGTGAGAGATCTCAGCCAGATCTCGACATACCAGTGTGAAGTGATGCCGGTCATCTACCTGGCGTATGGTGCGGATACGCGTCATGGCATTCTTGTCCCCCAGGTGACAGCCGAGTGCGTAACAGGAATCAGTCGGATAAACGATCACACCGTCAGAGCGTAGAATCGCAGCCGCTTGTCGTATCAAGCGTAATTGAGGATTGTCTGGGTTTATGGAAAAGAATTGGGCCACGTGAAGAGCGGTCTCTAATGTTAATAATTGGGATTGATTTATACGGGGGGGGCTATCTCGATCTGATCTACATTATTCCATCCCAGTCATGCCATACGGGCTTACACCCAGAAGGCAGTTCTGGCATTCTGCCCAGATCAAAATAGCTCTCTCCCGGTCCATGGAAATCTGAACCCCGTGAAGCGAGTAAATCCAGACGCTGAGCATGACGAGCAAATAGAAGGGACTGTTCCGGAGTGTGACTGGCAGTGATGACCTCGATGGCTGCACCACCGAGACCTTTGAATTCAAGTAGTAGTTCGTCCAGCGCGCCCTTGCCGAGTTTGTAGCGGGCAGGGTGGGCAATCACCGCTCTTCCACCACTGCCGCATATCCAACCAACCGCTTCGGTTAGTGAGACCCATTGATGAGGCGCGTATCCCGGCTTGCCTTTGACCAGATACTTCTTAAATACCGATTTCACATCCTTAGCATGACCCCGTTCGGTCAAAAAGCGTGCAAAGTGAGTGCGCCCGATCAGTCTCCCCGCTCCAGCATAAGAGTAAGCCCCTTCCAGGCTACCGTAGATGCCCGACTTATCAAGTTGTGAGGCGATGTTGCTCGCTCGCTCTGCGCGGCCACTACGAATGGCCGACAGCCCTTCGATGAGTGGGGCATATTCAGGGTCTATACCGAGACCGACAATGTGCAGTGTCTGGCTCCGCCAACTGACGGAGATCTCAACACCATTAATGAAGGTGATGTTCTTTTCTTTGGCAGCATGGCGAGCTTCATCTAGCCCATCGACATTATCATGGTCGGTCAGTGCTAACACATCCACCCCGCGAGTGGCGGCGTGATCCACTAGTTGCGTGGGAGTCAGCAAACCATCTGAAACTGTGGAGTGGCAATGCAGGTCGATATTGAGCATGAAGCCGATAGTTCGCGCGAAGCAAGGGATGCATCATAACAAATAAGCAGTGCCATGAAAAATGAAGCGTGTGAGGGGGATAGGGTCTATCAACTTCGGGGAGTGCACAAATCCCTAATCCAGGGGTACTGGTCCTGTGCACAGTTCGAAGACTCTCACGCAGAATGTTTTTAGCTTAACAACCAGCTTGTTAATTCGGCTTTTCGGTCACCACGGTCCATGCTGATAAATTTTTTTAATACATCCACGATAACATCAGAGGTTAACTCTTCCACAATGAAGACCAACTGGGTGCCAGACATCCCTTGCGGCCAGGATGCTAGAGTCTCGATCGGAAACAGCATATTCTGAATGCCGTGGATGACATGAGGCTGTTCATCGTCATCGAAATGGACTATTCCTTTTATCCGTAGGATGTGCTCTCCATGCATGCTGGCAAGTACTTGCAATGCAGTGAGTAGGCCAAGTCGGGGGAGGGGTTGTTCGAATGTCAGGCAGAACGAGTGGACGCGTTCATGCTGATTATCTTTACGAGCATTGATTCGGTGCAGATGCATCGACAGACCAGCATCTATCTGAATCGGGTGGTAGGTATTAGTTCCTTTCAGGTGAGGTGTATCAGTATCCCTGTCTTGAGTATGGTGGGTTGTTACATCTAGAAAGATTTTTGGATCGACTCTGCCATTCTCGATGGGGTGGATGGTCGCAACCGAATTGAGCCTCTGCAATCGATCGGTCAAGGATGCGATCTGTTCTGCACTGGCCATGTCTGTCTTGGTGATCAGTAATCGATCTGCAACAACAGCCTGCTTTAACGACTCAGGCTGCTTTTCTAGCTGTTCTAAACCGAAGATGCCGTCGACACAGGTAATGACCCCAGCCAGGCTGTAATGTTGCAGGATGGTCGGATGATTAATCAGCTCGTGTAAAATGGGTGCAGGATCAGCCAGGCCAGTGGTCTCGATGATCACACGCTTGAAGTTTGATATTTTCTTGTCCTGTCTCTGCCAGAATAAGGTCCGTAGAGCACCGGTAAGTTCTCCACGCATGGCGCAGCAGATACAACCATTACTGAGTACTACGGTGCTATCTGGGACGGTCTCAATCAGGTGATGATCGAGTGCGATCTTTCCGAATTCATTGACCAATACCGCGCTATCAGAAAGTTGTGGCGTTTTAAGCAGGTTATTGAGCAGCGTGGTCTTTCCGCTACCGAGGAATCCGGTGAGGATAATGAGTGGTATCTTTTGCATTTGATTAGGGCATCTCTAAGAATTCAGATTCGTTTTCTTAACCACGTTTGGCTACAAAGTCCAGCCAACCAACGACTGGAAGCGGGGCAAGGAACCGATGAGCTTTTGATGCAGTATCATTGCGACTCACCGAATCATACTTTACCATCCCATCATGGATCAATTGCACCCCTCGTAGCCGCCTGACCAGCCCTCCCAAGAGAAGAAAAGGGAGCTCTTTACTGCTAAGACTCAAACAAGACCGATGGACTTTTTGCCAATCTTTATCAATGTAAAAGACCGGAACTGCCTAGTGGTTGGTGGTGGGGAGGTGGCTGCACGTAAGGCTGCCATGCTGATCCGAGCAGGTGCTCGTGTCTTGGTGGTCTCCCCGGAGCTTGGTACTGAGTTGAGTGAGCAGAAGAAACAAGGAGCCATCTCTCATCTTGCTGAAAAATTCAGTACTAATCACCTTGATGATGCGGTCCTGGTGATCTCTGCGACCGATGATCGATCGGTTAATCGACAAGTTTCAGAAGCCGCTCATGGTCTGCGCATTCCGGTTAATGTGGTGGACAGTCCAGAGCTGTGCTCATTCATTATGCCGTCCATCGTTGACCGATCTCCGATATTGATCGCGGTCTCGAGCGGTGGAAAGTCTCCGGTGCTGGCAAGATTACTGCGAGCACGACTCGAGACCATGATCCCGGAAGCATACGGACGTCTTGCGATCTATGCAGCCAAATTACGTGACCGGGTGAAGTTACATTTTTCTCATCCGGAGAAGAGGCGAATATTCTGGGAGAGAGAGTTACAAGGACCTTTTGCAGAAATGGTTTTTGCGGGGAAGGATCAGGCAGCACAAGACTATTTAGAGAACGCGTTGCAAGTTGATTCTGATGAAGCGCCACAGGGGGAGGTCTATCTGGTGGGTGCTGGACCCGGAAATCCAGACTTATTGACCTTTCGCGCAATGCGATTGATGCAACAGGCGGATGTGGTGGTCTATGACCGACTGGTCTCGGTTGAGATACTTGATATGGTCCGCCGCGATGCACTTCGCATTTATGCTGGCAAGGAGCGCAGTAATCATGTCATGCCTCAGGAGTCTATCAATGATTTACTGGTGAGGTTGGCAAAGGAGGGTAAGCGCGTGCTAAGGCTAAAGGGGGGTGACCCCTTTATCTTTGGTCGCGGTGGAGAGGAGATTGAGACACTATCCAGTCACGGCATCCCTTTCCAGGTGGTCCCTGGCATCACGGCGGCCTCTGGAGTGTCATCCTACGCAGGCATTCCGCTCACTCACCGTGATTATGCGCAGTCCTGTGTCTTTGTCACAGGGCACCTCAAGGATGGGAGCGTGGATTTGGATTGGCAGGCACTGGCACGACCGTATCAGACCATCGTGATTTACATGGGCCTCTTGGGATTGCCGGTTCTGTGCCA
>CAJBQQ010000149.1 GCA_903957805.1 uncultured Pseudomonadota bacterium
CTTATCAGCCAATGACTTACAGACCGATGAATCCCTACTGACAGGCGAATCCATACCTGTCAAAAAGATCTCAATAAAGGGATCACAGACCGTAGCTCGCCCCGGTGGAGATAATCTTCCATTCGTTTTCTCAGGAACGGTAGTCGTTCGAGGTCAAGGGGTTGCAGAGGTCTATGCCACTGGACCGGATAGTGAGATCGGTCGAATCGGCAAAGCGCTCGGTAGTATAGAAGACGAACCGACCCCGCTACGCGATCAGACTCGTAGGCTCGTCCATATCTTCTCGGTTGTAGGACTCATCCTAAGCATCACCGTCGTCTTACTCTATGGGTTCACCCGCCAGAACTGGATCGACGGAGTCTTAGCTGGGATCACCCTTGCAATGTCACTTCTTCCTCAGGAGTTCCCCTTAATTCTGACGGTATTCATGGCCATGGGAGCATGGCGGATTTCACAGCAACAGGTCCTGACACGACGGTCTGCCACGATTGAGATGCTTGGATCAGCCACAGTTCTATGCACCGACAAGACGGGAACGCTGACCTTCAACCACATGTCTGTTGCAGAGCTTGCAGTCGATGGGATGGTCTGGACTTCGGATCAGACAGACCTTCCTGAGAAATTCCATGCCCTACTCGAGTTCGGCATTCTCGCGAGCGAGACCGACCCATTCGACCCGATGGAAAGAGCCTTTCAGCAACTCGGTCAGAGCCACCTCGTTCGGACGGAGCACCTTCATGAGCAGTGGGAGTTGGTACATGAATACAGTCTCAGTAGCGGGATGCTCGCAATGTCTCATGTCTGGAAATCTCAAGACCGGGATCATTACGTCATCGCTTGCAAGGGTGCACCCGAGGCGATTGCAGACCTGTGTCATTTGAGTCCGGACCGATTGACCGAGGTAATACATTCATCAGGACAGATGGCCTCACAGGGGATGCGTGTTCTGGGTATTGCAAAGGCCGAGTTTGAGGGGGATCAGTGGCCCACCTCCCAGCACGATTTTGAGTTTGAATTTATCGGCATAGCCGGCCTCTCCGATCCACTCAGGCCAACCGTTCCAAAGGCCATACAGGAGTGCCAAGATGCCGGCATCAAGGTGGTCATGATCACCGGCGACTATCCGGCCACAGCACTTGCCATTGCCAAGCAGGCGGGACTCGATGTTACACACGACATCGTGACGGGGGAGCGCCTTCAGGGCATGACAGACAATGAGTTACAGCAACATATCAGGCAATCTACGGTCTTCGCGCGAATCATGCCTGAGCAGAAGCTTCGAATCGTCAATGCCTTCAAGGAGAATGGTGAGATCGTGGCGATGACGGGTGATGGGGTCAATGACGCACTCTCATTAAAGGCGGCCCATATCGGCATTGCCATGGGGGGTCGTGGGACAGATGTTGCCAGAGAGGCCTCCTCGATCGTCTTGTTGGATGACAGCTTCGGATCGATTATCCGGGCAATTCGACTGGGTCGCCGGATCTATGACAACCTTCGCAAGGCAATGACCTTTATTCTGGCCATTCATATCCCCATCGCGGGCCTTTCTCTGCTACCTCTTTTATTTGGCCTCCCAATCATCTTCATGCCGGTTCATATCGCATTCCTGGAACTCATCATCAATCCCGTCTGCTCGATTGTGTTTGAAGCTGAGAAGGAGGAACCGGATGTCATGACCCGCCCTCCACGGGATCAGGGGGCGCCCCTCTTCTCAACCGGACTGATGGCGATCAGCATGGCCCAGGGTGTCTGCGTATTGTTCGCGGTGGGGACATTTTTCATTGTCCTACTAGGGATGGGGATTCCAGAGCCAGAGGTCCGAGCCGCGACATTCGTGGCCCTCGTAGCATCCAACTTTGCGCTGATCATGGTCAACCGATCCTTCGGAACCTCCATCATTTCCTCTCTGATGGATCCGAACCGTGCATTCTGGCTCATGCTTATCTCCACCATGACAGTGCTCTCAGCAGCACTCTTGATTGAGCCGGTAAGAGAGCTATTTCACTTCGGACCGGTTCGAATGGCCATCATCAGTTCTGCAATCGGTATGGGCCTTGCCGTGATGATAACTCTAGAACTCTGGAAAAAGATGGGCCCAGGGCTCCAGAGAGGAGCCTGCTAAAAAATTCAATGACGACCGTTACTAGTTGGAATCGAGTCTGGTCGGATGAGGTGATGCCATACCCAATAAGGTGTTTATACGAAAAAGACGGACCATTGAAGGGATCGACCGCGGGGGCAAAAATTTAATTCCGGGTATTAATGAACTTTAGACAGAATTGAGCCTCTTATAGTTACCGTGGCGTTTCCTCCCTTTTCGTCGCGGTCGGGGGTCGGCTAGTGTGCTCTCCTTACCACCCCCATCTATTCTCTTCGGTAGTGGCTGCATTCCACAATCCCGCTGCCGGTCTGCCTCTATCACGTGATTAAGTTAGCCTTGCACCCCTCCCTTCGCTACCCTAACTGGATAGCGGAGTATTCATACTGAACAAGGTGAATTAAGAGAGCGTTGCTTGAGAGGGGTTCAGATCACTACTAAGAAGGTCTTTAATCAAGCCGTGCTTGATCATGCTCTCTGCCATACTGATGATGGCATCTTCCTTTGATCGTGGTTCCCACCCCAAGACCGTTCTGATGCGCTC
>CAJBQQ010000150.1 GCA_903957805.1 uncultured Pseudomonadota bacterium
AGTGCTTTCAAAGTGACTTAACCCTCAATACCACTGAGGCTCCAGTGAATCCATAAAGTTCCCCCTCAGTACTCTTTAGGGAGATAAAACATTACGGATGTTACCACCGGTAGCAGGTTGTATGCAGACTTCAACTTTAATTGAAATACCCTCGATCGAGGGTGGTTATATGAGGGGAAGATTACAGCCTGTCCAGGGCCGGAACAGGGGGGTCAGACACTCGATTAAAGTTTAAACCAATCCCTCGTCACGGAACCGTTGCTGAATCTCCTGAACCTTATCGATATTCTTAAGCATTGCATCAACACAATCACGGTCCAGCTTGGAATCGGCCAGACGGCGAAGCATGTCGAATGCCTCCTCATTACTCCACGCCTCCTTGTAGGTGCGTCTCGAGGTCAATGCGTCGAATATATCGGCAACGGCACTGATACGGGCCTCAATCGGGATCTCGTCCCCCTTTAAGCCCTTTGGATAGCCACTTCCATCGATCGCCTCATGATGATACTCGGCGATATTACGCATGATCCCGACATGACCGAATGTACCCAGACTGAATCCTTCGAGAATGACATCAATGATCTCCCGTCCCTTTTGCGGGTGAGTCTTCATTACCTTGAGCTCTTCCTCATCAAGCCTGCCCGGTTTTCGAAGGACACTGTCTGGAATGCCAATCTTGCCAATATCGTGAAGCGGCGAAAATAAAAAGATATGCTCGATCTGTTCGTCATTGAGATGATAGCTCGTTGCCAATTCACGAGCGATGAGACGGGCATAGTGAGCGGTCCGGTCGATATGTGATCCGGTCTCTATATCCCGGTAGTGGGTCATGTTGCGTGCCGCCTGAACCGCTGCCAAGAGAGTTCGAATCGCAGTTAATTCATTAATGACCATCAGTGCGATGAGATGTCCGTAGATGTCAATCTGACGTAATGATTCTGGTACAAAAGCATTCGGCTTGAACGAATTAAAGAAGAGGAATCCGATAAAGGTATCGCTCTGGTAGAGGGGCATCGTGTAACTGGCCTGATAACCTGTGGTTGCAACCCGCTTGGTATGCTCTTGGAGACCCTGCGCGAAGATGGACAGATCCTGCACTACGCGCGGCCGGCGGCGGTGCATGATCTCTCTCAGTGACGAGGCATTCCCGAGTGGCACCTCGTACGCAACCAATGGACTAACACCCTCAGTGCTATGGGTATAGGTCTTGAGCATATTGGTCTTTTCATCAAACAAAGCGATCGACAGACGATCAATGAAGGGGAAATCCTCACGGATGATCTGATGCAGAAAACGCAACTTATCTGACAGGGGTAGGCTCTCATGTAGCTTCGCCAATATATCCTGGTGCGGGAACAGATCCTCTTGTGGCGACATGACAGACTCCTTCTGGCGGGTACTCCATTAACCATAGAACTAATTATCGCTAATGCATAATCAAACCCACACCGGACATCGTATCTAGATGCCTTAACGGTACTGGCTCCGAGAGATCTAAATCTAGCTGAATACGGGAAAGGCCTTGTATATCAGGGTGAATTTGGATAGTCTACCGGCCATTAACAGGTGTGATACGGACCTGGGTCGGATCTGCAATCTGGAAAACACTTTATTCGTGCCGACTCTGCTTATCCTATGAATAATCCATTCCACAATGCCCCGTCCACCGTACAGAACGGACACTTCATGAAACAAATCATTGCACTCATCGGTATTGCCCTTCTGGCAGGTTGCATCACCATCACCCCGGGACGGTACTCGACCCTAGTTGATAATCAACAGGCTCTGAAAAAATACGCCGGAAGTCAGGCCCGGGTCACTGCCATGCTGACACC
>CAJBQQ010000151.1 GCA_903957805.1 uncultured Pseudomonadota bacterium
ACCACTTGGTTTAAGTCCATGATGTCACCGATGATCATCTCCTGATCGGAACTGAGATAAGGCGAGAGACAGCGATCAAATAAACGTACCTTATAACCGGCAGATGACAGCGCATCAGCCACATGACTTCCAAGAAAGCCGCTGGCGCCGAATACGATAGCAATTTTGTCAGAGTTCATTATCTATGGATTCTCCATTAAACCTGCTCTGATCAACCCTTGAAGAAGATTCTCTGCGGCTTCGATCTCCATCCTTTGACGAGCCTCTCTTGCAAGAGAACCGATGTGAGAGGTCAGAATTACATTATTACATTTGAGTAGTGGACCGAGGTAAGGTTCTTGTTCAAAAACATCGAGCGCGGCCATACCAAGTTTTCCAGAATTGAGTGCTTCTTCTAGCGCGGACTCATCAACGAGACCACCTCGAGCGGCATTGATTACGATTGCGCCAGTCTTCATGCGAGCAAAGGATTCGGCATCGAGTAGGTGGTGGCTCGCTGTGCTGTAGGGGAGATGCAGACTGATGATGTCTGATTCTGCCAGTAATTTTTCCAGAGGTAACAATGTCACCCCGTCCGGAGATCGACCGATATGAGGGTCGTGCGATACGACTTCAGCTCCAAAGGATTGACATAGACGGGCAACGCGACGGCCGATATGTCCAAGACCAATGATGCCGACCACTTGAGCAGCGAGTAGCTGTCCTTGCATACGCGGCCATTCCCCTGCACGTAACTGTCGATCGGTCTGACATATCCGTCTCAGTGCAGACAGAATCAGGCCCAACGTGAGTTCAGCCACTGCTTGGGACGGAGCCTCGGGCGTGTTGGTGACGGCAATGTTGTGACGTTTTGCTGCTACTAGGTCAACACTGTCCAGACCAGCGCCACAGCGGGATACCACTCGGAGGTTACTGGAAGATGCGAATACGTGCTCGGTCAAGGGTTCTATGCCGGCGATCATGCCGACAGTGTCTTCACCGAGCAGCTTGGCGACTTCTTCTTCGGTGAGCTTCCGCCCAAAACTGTTACTGACGATGTGCATCCCCGCTTTCAGCAGAAGCTGGAGGGGAGGGTTGCTGTCCACTCCGAATGAGGAGGTGGAGATGACAATCTTACTCACAATCTCTCCCTAATCGTTTTCATATGGCTGCGGCAGACCGAGTCGAGGATACGGATATCCAGTCCATAGCCAAGAAAGTTGAAGCCGGCAGCAATACGGCGCTGTAACTCGTCTTGGTCTGGCTCGATTACATGGATGCCCCCCGGCTTGCCGGAGCGATGTCCAGCCTCTAGCACCCTCGTTATCGCGGACTGCACGTCGGGGTGGTTAAGATCTCCGGGACGACCCATGGATCCGGATAAATCGTAAGGACCGATGATATATGCATCAATCCCGTCAACGGCGAGGATCTCATCAATGGAATTAACCGCATCTACATGCTCGATCATGGCCACAATGACGGCATTCTCTTCCAGCCAGCTGCGGTACTTCTGGAAGCTTGAACCATAACCCTGTGCACGGGCCAGACCGACCCCGCGTTGCCCTCTGGGAGGGTAG
>CAJBQQ010000152.1 GCA_903957805.1 uncultured Pseudomonadota bacterium
CGAAACCATTCTCGGTATAACGTGCACCCTGCCTCATCGCGGGCAGGTAGAACTTGTCACGGTATTCATCCAGCATCCGAGTGGCATTAAACCTCGGCAGTAAAGACATCATCGAGTTCTTCGCCATCTTCACCCACTCTGGCGAGTAACCGAGTTTATCTCGGTGGTAGTAGAGTGGAACCACCCGGTCCTGAAGGATCTCATAGAGTGTCTGACTTTCCTCCTGATCGCGCAGTGTGGGTGGCATGTCCTCAGGTCCCGGTTTGATGGCCCATCCATTCTTGCCATTGAATCCCTCACCCCACCAACCATCCAGAACGCTCAAGTTGATGGTCCCATTGATACCCGCCTTCATGCCCGATGTGCCACTCGCCTCTAGCGGGTATACCGGGTTATTGAGCCAAACATCCACCCCCGCGACCATTCTCCTTGCGAGTCTCAAGTCATACCCCGCGATCAGCAGCAACTGACCCTCAAACTCTGGCATACGTGCCACCTGGCTGATACGTCTAATTAAATCCTGGCCGGGGATGTCCGCTGGATGAGCCTTACCGGCAAAGATGAATAGAACCGGACGGTCCTGGTCGAGGATGATCTGACGCAGCCAATCAAGATTCTCAAATAGCAGTGTGGCGCGTTTATAGGTAGCGAAACGTCGTGCGAATCCGATGGTCAGGATGTTCGGATTGGTCGGGTCAATCAGCCTGAGTAACCGATCAAGATGCGCATCAGATCCATGGTTGTGCGCATTCTGAACTGAGAGGTGTGACCGTATCCCGTACAGCATCTGAGACTTTAAAGATTGTCGAACACTCCAGAACTGATGGTCTGGTATGGTCTCGATACGTGACCAGTAATCGGTATCACACATCTTGTTACGCCACTCGTGTCCGAGATGGCGGTCGAACAGATCGGACCACTCCTGAGCAAGGAAGGTCGGAACATGAATCCCGTTGGTGATGTAATCCATGGGATTTTCTTCCGGCTCGATCTGAGGCCATAAATCCTTGCAGATACGTGCCGACACATGTCCATGTATTCTGCTCACACCGTTATGCGATCGTGAGCTACGAAGTGCCAGAGCGGTCATATTAAAGTCAGGACTATCGGGAACATGTCCCAATGCCATGAAATCCTCTCGAGCAATTCTCAGATCACCATAGAACCCCTCAAAATAGGTTTGCATCATGTCTTCACTGAAGTGATCATGACCCGCTGGGACTGCGGTATGGGTTGTGAATACGGTATTCACCGATACCGCTTCAAGTGCTGTTGCAAAGTCCAGTCCCTGATGAACGAGGTTACGCATCCTCTCTAGCATCATGAATGCAGCATGACCCTCATTGATATGCCAGACCGTCGGTCTCATCCCAACCGCTTCCAATGCCCTCACCCCACCCACACCGAGTATGATCTCCTGCTCGATACGCATCGACTTATCACCCCCATAGAGTTGGTGGGTGATATCACGGTCCTCGGATGAGTTCTCAGGGAGGTCTGTATCGAGCAGATAAAGAGTCACATGACCGACCCTTGCCTGCCATACCTGTATCAAGACCTTCCTGTTCGGCAGATCCACCTCGACTCGAACCTCAGACCCGTCCTCATGTAATACCGGCATCACCGGTAAGTCTTCAAAATCAGAATCGGTGTAGGTGACCTGCTGATTACCCTGGTTATCAATCGACTGAAAGAAGTATCCCTGACGGTAGAGCAGCCCGACCCCGACAAAGGGTAGCCGCAGATCGCTCGCGGCCTTGCAGTGGTCCCCCGCGAGGATACCGAGTCCGCCCGAGTAGATCGGGAAACTTTCATGGAAACCAAACTCGAAGCAGAAGTAAGCCACTTGGTCGTGAGGACCCATTCCTTCAGGACCGGTATGCCGAAGTGGCTCTGAATGATAAGAATCGTAGGAGGATAGTATGCTATTGAAGTTGGCCAGAAAGACCTGATCCTCTGCCGCCTCGAGTAGGAGAGACTCGTCAACACGCTTAAGGAAGGCTTTGGGGTTATGCCCGACAGCGCCCCACAGACCGGGATGCAAACGAGAGAAGAGTGATCTCGTGGAACGGTCCCAACTGTACCAAAGATTATTCGCGAGCTCCTCAAGACGGACCAGACGTCGTGGGATCTTGGGGGTGACCGCTAGATTAAATACAGTGCCGGAGGACATACGTAACTCTCCTTAAAAGGGGTAGAGGTAGATCGCTACTCCGGACAGGACAGGCGGGTGAAGACTGTTCTGCGACTACTTGAGAAAGTGCTCACGGTAGTACTTCATCTCTTCAATCGAGTCATAAATATCTGACAGTGCCTCATGCTTACTCTTCTTGGTCAGTCCTGCCATGATCTCAGGCCTCCAACGCTTGGCCAACTCCTTGAGGGTACTGACATCGAGATTTCGGTAATGAAAGTAACTCTCCAGTTGAGGCATTGTACGGGCCAAGAACCGGCGGTCCTGACAGATCGAGTTACCACAC
>CAJBQQ010000153.1 GCA_903957805.1 uncultured Pseudomonadota bacterium
AGAATCTTTGGATTGGATGCGACCAATGGTAAGCGTAAGTGGATGTACCAGGGCGCTACTCCGGCGCTGACTGTGAGGAATTCCAGTCGTGTACTGATTAAACGTGACGTGGTATTTGCTGGATTTGCTGGCGGTAAATTGGTGGCATTAAATCTATCAGATGGTAATGTGAAGTGGGAGGCGACCGTATCTCGTCCACGGGGTTCGACTGAGTTGGAACGCATCACCGATATCACTAGCCTGCCGGTGGCTGATGAATGGCAGATATGTGCTGTAGCCTATCAGGGTCGTATCGCCTGTTTTGAACTCAATAATGGCAACCAGATCTGGGCGAGGGATGCATCCAGTAGCGCCGGACTTGCTATGGATGATACGTATATTTATATGAGCGAGGCCCGTGGTGCGGTAATCGCTTACACAAAGAACAATGGGACCACTTCATGGAGGCAGGAGATACTGAACGGTCTCAGACTAACGACCCCTGCTGTTCGAGGGGGGCGTGTGGTGGTGGGTGATTCTCAGGGGTATGTGAATTTTTTCAGGATTGATGATGGCGCAATTGTTCTTCGCGCAGCGACCGATGAGAGTTCAATCTTCGCCCATCCTGAGCACTTGCCAAATGGGATTGTGGTGCAGACTCGGAAGGGCGGACTCTATGCGTACGGAATACAGTAGTCGAGTACATCCATGAAGCCCACCCTCGTTCTGGTTGGACGGCCGAATGTCGGCAAGTCAACACTCTTCAACCGGTTGACTCGCAGCCGCGATGCAATCGTTGCAGACATCCCGGGCCTCACGCGAGACCGTCATTATGGTCATGGAAGGCTGGGCGATAAGCCACATCTAGTGGTAGATACCGGTGGTTTTGAGCCGGCTGCTAAGGATGGAATCCTGCATGAAATGGCCCGGCAAACGCTACAGGCGGTTGATGAGGCCGATGTCGTATTATTCATTGTCGATGGCAGACAGGGGCTGGCAGCGCATGACAAGATAATTGCCGAGCAGTTACGTAAGACGGGTCGTAAGATTTTATTGGTAGTTAATAAGACTGAGGGTATGGCGACCTCTGTCGTCACCGCCGAGTTTCACGAATTGGGACTGGGTGAGCCCTGTGCCGTTTCCGCCGTACATGGCGACAATGTGAATGAGCTGATAGATCTAGCGCTGGCAGATTTCCCTGAGCAGCAGGGTGAAGAGGAAAAAGATAAGCACCCCAAGATAGCGATCGTAGGACGTCCAAACGTGGGAAAGTCGACGCTGGTGAATACACTCCTCGGAGAGGAGCGTGTGATAGCCTTTGATCAGCCGGGTACGACTCGGGACAGCATCTATATTGATTTCGAAAGCAATGGTCGGCAGTATACCCTGATCGATACCGCAGGCCTGAGGCGTCGCGGGAAGGTTCAGGAGGTCATCGAGAAGTTCTCGGTGGTGAAGACTCTGCAGGCAGTGGAAGATGCGAATGTGGTCGTGCTAGTGTTAGATGCGAGCAACGAAATTTCTGACCAGGATGCGCATATTGCTGGATTTATTCTGGAGGCGGGACGTGCGTTAGTCTTGGTGGTG
>CAJBQQ010000154.1 GCA_903957805.1 uncultured Pseudomonadota bacterium
AAATTGAAATACTCCACCCGTTCGAAACCAGACTCCTGCATCAATAGCTTTAACTCTTCCTGGGATGGGTGTACACGGATGGACTCAGCCAGGTAACGGTAGCTGTCCTCATCTTTAGCAATAATCTTCCCCATTGCCGGCAGGATCTTGAATGAGTAAGTGTCATAAATAGGTTGAAGTGGTTTCCATACCTTTGAAAATTCAAGTACAAGGACGCAACCCCCGGGGCGGAGCACACGTAGCATCTCCTTAAGAGCGGCATCCTTGTGGGTCATATTTCTGAGACCAAAGGCTACGCTGACACAATCAAAATAATTAGCCGGGAAGGGTAGTTTTTCTGCATCGCATTGTGCCACCGATGCCGACCTACCCTCATCTAGCAGACGGTCTCGACCGATCGTTAGCATTGAGTTGTTGATGTCGGTGAGCCAAACCTCGCCAGTTTCGCCGACCTGTTCAATGAACCGCGCGCTCAAATCAGCAGTGCCGCCAGCAATGTCGAGCACCCGGCTGCCACTCTTGACCCTACTGGCTTCCACGGCAAAATGCTTCCACCAGCGGTGCATGCCCACTGACATAAGATCATTCATCAGGTTGTAGCGCTCTGCTACCGAATCAAATACTCCCGCTACCTTGCGGGCTTTTTCTATTTCGGGAACAGTATTGAAACCGAAGTGAGTGGTTTTAGTCATGAATATTCAGATTTGCAATCTAAGAAGGTTCGCGGCTTGTGCCAACTTGTTCTAGCCGCTGTAGATAATGCTGCCACATTTTATCCTGATGTAACCCATATTCGTAGAGTAGGTCCCACGAATAAAGGCCGGTATTGTGTCCATCAGAAAAATTCAGTTGAATTGCATAACTCCCAACTGGTTCGATGTGGTCTATATTGACATCTCTCTTGCCAGTTTGGAGCACTTCTTGTCCGGAGCCATGCCCACGCACTTCCGCTGAGGGCGAATAGACGCGAAGAAATTCGCACGGAATCTGGAAGGTATTGCCATCCGAAAAAGAAATTTGCAATAACTTGGATCGCCGGTGCAGCTTTATTTCAGTGGCTTTTGGGGTATCTTTTCCAAGGCCTGCCATATCACATCCCTTATTACAGACGTGTACATGATAAACCAGCACAGGAAAAACTAAAACTTTATCTCAGCATCAGGTTCCTGTCATCTTGAAATCTTGCCTTGGTCCGAGTCTAGTTTTAGCAAGGGGACTCAGTAGAAATGGTTATGCGTAGTGTCCTATAAGGTGTGCTGGTTACTGGACCACTAATAGGGTTAATGCGCGATCACGGCTGCTTCAATCTCCGCAAAAGTCTTGGCAAGCTCGGTAGATGGAATGATCGACCCTAATTGTTTTTCGATTTGCGTCAAGGAAAAAATACCGCATACAACAGGATTACCATCGGGAGTGTTTTCTATCACTAGGGTGTGTTGCCGTCCGCTCTCACGCAAGCTGGATATCACATGCCCAACCTTGGCATGCATTACCTCACTAATTGGGATTGCTTCCATCTGATCTAGCGGGGTCATGATATCAGCGACCAGTATTTCATTATGTTTCACCCTTCGCTCCTGAATATAGCGTAGTGGCTTCTCACCAAGAATATCCGTTGCGGTGATGATGCCACCAAGTGCGCGATCCTGGTTCAATACCAGTAATGATCGGACTCCCCTCAGTATCATGAATGTATTGGCAGATTCCATGGTTACACTCGGCTCGATCACGGCGGCATAAATGTAGCGAAGATCGGTCATCACATCGAGGGCAGGTGAGTCGAGAGAAATAGATTTTGGCGGAGTAGGACGAGAAATCTGCACCGATCCGGTCAAGCGCTTTGCAGGAAGGACAGGGTAACTGGACATGGTGTAAACCTCCATTGAGGTGGATGGGGAACACTTGTGACAGGATGAGAGCCTGAGATTATCCTATCTGGATGTTCAACCTTACGCGTATCAGAATGATGGGTCAATACAATCATAGTCCATTAGTCCAAGCATGTAGGGGGTAGTCGACTAGGCAAGTTTGTTAGAATATGTCCAGACTATTTACCTGGGTGGTTATGCACTTATTCCATAAAAATATTAGTTTGAGTTTCAAGGCAGTATCTTTGGTAGTACTTAGCTTGCTTGCAATCGGTTGTGGCACCCCGTCCATAGCAAGTCAATTACGTCCGGAAGTTAGGGTTTTTATTAGTGAGATGGTTGACCGTCACGGATTCGAGCGAGCTGAGCTTGTACGTATATTCAGTAAGGCGCAATTTCAGCCGGCGATTATCCGTGCCATTTCCCAACCAGTTACTGCTCGACCCTGGTATGAGTATCGGCCTTTATTTGTCAATGAGCGACGTACGGTGGGTGGAGTCACCTTCTGGAATAACCATGCGGAGAAACTAGAGCAGGCACGTAAGGAGTACGGTCTCCCCGAGGAAATTGTGACGGCGGTAATTGGAGTGGAGACCATCTACGGCACTCAGACCGGCAAGTATCGAGTGCTCGATGCATTGGTCACGCTGGCATTTGATTATCCTCGTCGTTCTGAGTTTTTCCGCGACGAGTTGGAACAGTATCTCTTGCTGATGAGGGAGCAGGGTGCTGATGTATTAAAGCTCAGAGGCTCGTACGCAGGCGCGATTGGCATCCCGCAATTTATGCCGAGTAGTTATCGACGTTACGCCATCGATTTCGATGGCGATACTCGAAAGGAATTATTACAAAGTCCCGCAGATGCGATTGGCAGCGTCGCTAATTATCTCAAGACGTTCGGATGGGAACAGGGGCAGCCAGTGGCAGTTCGTGCGAAGATCAGTAGCGAACGTTATCAAGAGGCTCTGGCTGCCGGAATTAAGCCGAGTTTGACGTTATCACAAATGAAACAGTTTGGAGTCACACCTCTGGTGGGACTGGCAGATCTCGTTGGCGAGCGTATGGCTGCGTTGTTTGTATTGGAAGGTAAGGATGGACCGGAGTATTGGCTGGGTTTCAACAATTTCTATGTCATCACCCGCTATAATCGCAGCACTTATTACGCCATGTCAGTATTGCAACTGGCTGAAGAAATTCACGCCGCAAGAAATAGTATCAATGACTTTTGATATTGGATGTGGGGATGCACTCCGCCTCAATAAGTTTTGACCCCACTCTATTTACTGCCTAGGAACTAGGAAAGGCCACCACATGATCAGCCTCAAGGCGGATGCCGATCTTCTCGCCGATGGCATGGTTATGGTGACTGGGTACTAATGATAGCGCGCTAGTGCCGCTTGGTAGGCTGAGTGTGTAGAGAATGTCGGCTCCACGGAAAGCTTTGTGGAGGACAGTTGCCTGCAGCAGACTGGAATCGTCGTGCACGATATCATCCGGTCGCAGCAGTACATCAACTCGGCAGCCCTTCCCACATATCTGGTCGGCCGGTGAACATTGATGTGGAATGTCTGCTGTTAGCACACCCAGTTCGATTTCTACTCGTTTTGGGTCCAATACCTGGCCGGGTAGGAACACGCCCTGGCCGATAAAGTTCGCGACAAAGCGGTTGGCAGGGCGGTGATACAGATTGTAGGCGCTGTCCCATTGCTGGATCTCGCCGCGATGCATAACTCCAATCTCGTCCGCAATGGCAAAGGCCTCGTTCTGATCGTGGGTCACTAGTATGGCGGTGGTATTCTGATTCTTCAGTATCTCGCGGACCTCGAGGCTCAGGCGTTCACGCAGACTGACGTCCAGATTGGAGAATGGTTCATCCAACAACAGCAGATCAGGCCGCGGCGCTAGCGCGCGCGCCAGCGCCACACGTTGCTGTTGGCCGCCGGAGAGTTCGTGTGGATACTTGTTGGCTGCATCGGATAGACCGACAGTCCCTAGCAATTCATTGACGCGCGATGCCCGATCATTTTTTGGTAGTTGGTGCAGGCCGAAGCCGATGTTATTGATAACAGTGAGGTGCGGAAATAGCGCGTAGTCCTGAAATACCATGCCAATATGACGTTGTTCCGGTGGTAGAAAAACACCGTCACTACTCACCGTGGTACCACTCAGTAGGATTTCTCCCGCTATGACGGGTTCGAACCCTGCGATGCATCTCAATACGGAGGTCTTGCCGCAACCGCTCGGCCCCAGTAAGCAGCCGATCTGACCTTTCTCCAGTCTCAGCGATAAATTATTTACCACTAATTGCTGACCGTATGCTTGCTGGATATTTTTTAGTTCGAGCAGCATAAATTATTTTTCCGTTTGCCGCATAAACAGTATGATCGGTATCAAGCCTGAGATTACTAGCGCCACTGCCGGTAATGCGGCCTGTTCCCACGCTCCTTCCGAAGTCATT
>CAJBQQ010000155.1 GCA_903957805.1 uncultured Pseudomonadota bacterium
CCGTGCGACCCGGACATGGGTATACAAGAACGCGAAGAATGAGGTGGGTGTTGTTGGATTTGGTTCTACCAATGATCTGCGTGAGCCGGGCTCGATCATCTTCGTCAATGCCCCCTTCCCAGTTCTGGAGGATGACCTGATACCGACCCCCTCATTCATGATCGGGGAGGGGTATTGCAAGCAGCCCTTTAATGCACGCTCCGTGGTCAATATCAGTGGCATGAGTTATGGCGCACTCTCGGCACCTGCGGTGAGAGCCTTGTCGAGAGGGGCGGCAGAGGTAGGATGCTGGATGGATACCGGGGAGGGTGGACTCTCACCCTTCCATCTGGAAGGTGATTGCGACATCATTATGCAGATTGGTACGGCCAAGTATGGTATTCGAGATCATGATGGAAACTTCTCACCTGAACGCGCGAGAGAGCTCTCCAAGGTCGTCAAGGCATTTGAAATAAAACTCTCACAGGGAGCGAAGCCGGGTAAGGGAGGTATACTGCCCGGTATCAAGGTGACCGATGAGATTGCTGCAATTCGCGGGGTGCCAGCCTATCAGGATGCCATCAGCCCAAACCGACATCATGACATCAGCAATATCGAGGAATTGCTGGATAAGATTGCATACATCCGAGACCTGACAGGTCGTCCGGTCGGAGTGAAGACCGCCATCGGTGGGTGGCGCTTTGTGAATGAGCTGTGCGATTCGATAAATAGGCGTGGACAGGATTATGCGCCTGACTTTCTCGTCATCGATGGGGGTGAGGGGGGGAGTGGAGCAGCACCTCAGGCGCTGTTTGATCATATGAGCCTACCCATCTCAGAAGCGTTACCAAGGGTGGTGGATGCGTTAATTCAGGCAGATCTAAAGAACCGTATCCGGGTTGTGGCATCGGGTAAGCTGGTGACCTCTGCAAGGGCCGCATGGGCGCTGTGTGTGGGAGCCGACTTCATCAATACCGCGCGTGGATTCATGTTCTCTCTGGGGTGTATTCAGTCGATGCGTTGCCATAAAAATACCTGTCCAACCGGAATCACTACCCATAACAAGCGCCTTCAGCGCGGGCTGGTGGTCGAGGAGAAGTATCTCAGAGTGGCCAATTACGCAATGAATATGAATAAAGAGATCGACATGATTGCTCACTCTTGTGGGTTAAGACATGCACGAGAGCTAAGACGTGAGCATGTCCGTATTGTCGAGACTGCCGGTAAGAGTGTTGCACTGAATATCATGTACCCCTATCCAGAAGCAAGGAAACACGTGGATGTCTCGTTGTAGTTTATTTTTAACCCTCCCAACCAGAAAGGAGTTTCATCATGGCAAGAATTGTAAAGAGAGATCGTAGTAGCCCTTACCCAGTCACCGTAGGGACCGAGACCAAGTATGTCTGTGGATGTGGGCTCTCCAAGAATCAGCCATTCTGCGATGGCGCTCACAAGGCCGCTAAAGATGAGTCACCTGCTAAGCTGTATTGGTACGATGCCGCTCATGTCCGTCATGAGATGGATGACACCCTACCCGCGATACCCGTTCCAGCCGAGTGAATCTCTGAAATCCTCAACTCGGGTGAGATGAGGCTACACAGAAAATCTTCCTGAGTTATAGGATTCTAGAAGTTCCATCCAAAATCACTCGGGTCGGGTGATTCATCAGGCAGTGAGATGAGCCGCCCGCCCTTGAAATTCCTTACTACCTCCCCATGTAGTCTATAACTACAAATTTGGAGGGATACATGCGTTTTGATAAATTAACGACCCGGTTCCAACAGGCCCTGTCCGATGCTCAGAGCATGGCTGTTGGTCAGGATCATGCTTACATAGAGCCTCAACATTTACTGCTCTCGCTGTTGCAGCAGGAGGATGGCGGGACTGCTTCGCTATTGCAACGGTCAGGGGCTAACGTTGCTCCACTCCG
>CAJBQQ010000156.1 GCA_903957805.1 uncultured Pseudomonadota bacterium
CGTTCCGTCGCTGACGCGTAACAACAGTAGTGATAACTGAGCAGGAGTGACAGGGCACTGCGCAATATCAAGAGACTCTTTATGCAGACGTCCGTTTACTTCGCTCATTATCCAGTTAGTGCAGAGCTTGGCCTGTGTTGGCAACAGCTCAACCGTGCTTTCAAAATAACTTGCCATCTCTTTTGACGAGGTTAATACCCCGGCATCGTATGAGGAGAGGCCATACTCCGTAATATAGTTACTGCGCCTAGCCTCAGGTAACTGGGGCAGCATTGTTCTAATATGATTGATCCAGTCCTCAGAGATTGCGAGTGGCAGTAGATCCGGATCGGGGAAGTAGCGGTAGTCTTGCGCATCTTCTTTACTGCGCATCGTGCGTGTCTCATTCTTATCCGAGTCGTAGAGACGGGTCTCTTGGCGAATGGTCCCACCATCTTCCAGAATCTCTATCTGTCGCCTAGCCTCGTAGTTGATGGCCTTCTCTAGGAAGCGGAATGAGTTAAGATTCTTTATCTCGCAACGTGTACCAAGCCTGTCAGAGCCGAGGAGACGGACTGATACATTGGCATCGCAACGGAAGGACCCTTCCTGCATGTTGCCATCGCAGATATCAATCCAACGGACCAGCGAGTGCAGAGTCTTCGCAAAGGCTACCGCCTCATCGCTGCTGCGCATGTCGGGTTCTGAGACGATCTCCAACAAGGGTGTGCCGGCACGGTTCAGGTCTATACCGGTCATGCCTTGAAAGTCCTCATGCAGAGACTTGCCCGCATCCTCTTCCAGGTGAGCCCGGGTGAGACGGATGGTCTTCTCGTACTCATTCCCAGCACCACCGACCTGGATCTTCACACTACCGCCAGCGACCACTGGCAATTCATACTGACTGATCTGATAGCCCTTAGGCAGGTCCGGATAGAAATAATTCTTACGAGCGAAGATAGAGGGCGAATTAATTTTTGCGCCGACCGATAATCCAAACCTGATCGCTCGCTCTACTGCGCCATGATTTAGAACCGGCAATACGCCTGGTAAAGCAATATCGACCGCGCAGGCCTGGGCATTAGGAGCGGCACCAAACGTAGTCGGTGCCCCCGAGAATATTTTTGATTGGGTCGAAAGCTGCGTATGCACCTCAAGACCAATGACGGTTTCCCATTGCATTTTTATGTCGTGTTTCTATAGGCCATTCAGTGTGTCAGGAATCCGTATATGCCAATCCGTCACTTGTTGATACTGGTGTGCGGCATTGAGCATTTGCGCCTCAGCAAAGTAATTGCCGATGATGTGTAGGCCCACAGGTCGGTTATTATTACCAAATCCGGCGGGGATCGACATACCGGGCAGTCCAGCCAGATTGGTGGCGATGGTGTAAGTGTCGGACAGATACATCTGTACCGGATCGCCGCTCTTTTCCCCTAGGGGGAACGAAGTCGTGGGAGTGGTTGGCCCCATGATGATGTCGCAATGTTTGAAGGCCTCAGAAAAATCTTGAGCAATCAGTCGACGTAGTTTCTGAGCCTGGATGTAGTAAGCATCGTAATAGCCATGAGATAGTACGTAGGTACCGATCAGGATTCGACGCTTTACCTCTGCACCAAATCCTTGGGCCCGGCTTTTCTGGTACATATCATTCAGGTCGACATATTCTGGTGCGCGGTGCCCGTACC
>CAJBQQ010000157.1 GCA_903957805.1 uncultured Pseudomonadota bacterium
TCTGCTTCCATCGGTGCACTATAGTTTGAAAATCCCCATTGAGTCAACTGGTAACGGGATTTTTTAAATGTTAATTCAAGTAGTCTATAAGGCCAAGATAGGGCGTTCGGTTGATCAGTCAAATCAGCTTCTTAGATACTGCTGGATATCGAACAACTTTTGATCTGCCGACCTTAATGTGATTATTCGACCGATTGACAATAGCTGATTAGCGAGTGCTTACATCGTCGGATAGAACCCAAAGGAGGTATATGTCCACAATACCTTCTGGCGAAGGTTCAAGGTGTTTGGGGCGACGGTAAGGGGAGATGAGGAGGTAGCGTATAACAAGATCAAGATCCTGTACAAGCCTCTACCCATGAGAGTTTCTGGCCTCCAACTCAGTGTCGCAGAAAGCGATACTTAGATATTTTAAGTGCTGTATCTGGCAATTTAGGTAGCGTCTCTATCTCATCGCTCCCTGATTCTGATATTGTGCGCCCATGCAGAACACGCGGGTAATGACTGGACGCAGATTGTATAGACACTTGGCAAACTATCTCGCGCCTTGTTGGGGAATGATCGCAGTAGGGGTCCCGAGCATGGTGCTGATGGCGGTCACCGAACCGGCATTGCCGATCTTACTGAAGCTGATGCTGGATGGAACGTTTGTCAAACCGGAGCATGAGTTGCTACCACTGGTACCGTTGGCGGTCATGGTATTTTTTGCGATGCGGGGGGGGGCAAGCTACTGCAGTCGGTATGCGTTTCACTGGGTAAATGGAAGACTCGTAGCAGACTTGCGGATAGCTCTGTTTGAGAGGCTGTTGATGCTACCTACACGGTATTACGCGGATCACTCAAGTGAGGATCTTGTTGCCAACGTTATTTCTGATACGAGTCGGGCCGTTGATACCGTTACGACTGCTGTTACAGCTCTGGCAAGGGATGGACTGACCATCATCGCATTACTGGCGTGGATGCTCTATCTAGACTGGAGATCCGCATTACTCGCATTATCGATGATTCCAGTGATCATGCTGATTGCGCGATCGGGCAGTGAGCCGCATCAGACAAGTGATCTAGATGCGTCACCATTGGGTAATGGCATGATACGACTAGTCCAGGAGTCGATCAGAAACCACAAAGTCATTAAGCTAGATGGAGGGCAGCAGTATCAGAGACAGCGCTTCAAGATCGAATCTGAACGAGTACAGCGTATCAACTTAAAACAGGCCGCAGATAAATCCTTCAGAACAGCATTGATGCATCTGACCATCGGTGTGATGCTCGCGATTGTCATCTCACCCGCCGCCGAACAAACCGCTACAGATGGAGGCATCGGTAGTTTTGTCTCGCTCAGTCTGGCCATGCTGCTGCTGATCCTGCCGGTGAGGCGGATGACCTTTTTCTATCTATCTCGCCAGCAAGGGCTACAAGCCGCCACATCGGTATTCGAAACTCTGGAAGAGGTGCCTGAGATGGATTTCGGCACCGTTGAAGTTGGTCGCGCTCGAGGGGAGTTAACCTTTGAACAGGTTGGTCTTTGCGGGCAGTCACCCTCTTCCAGTGTGGGGGATGAGATTACGCGAGTACTTCAACCCGGTGAGGGGATGCGACGAGCGGATCCTGCGATAGCCGATCTGGGGACACGTTTTTCTAAGCCTAGTCATGGAAGGGTTCTGCTGGATGGACACGATCTGGCAACGCTCACACTAGTCAGTCTACGTGCCAATATCGCATGGATATCACGCGAATTGACCTTATTCAATGACACCGTGGCAGCGAATATCGCTTATGGCGGCACGGGGCATGCCACAGAAGCAGAGATCATTAGTGCAATGCATGCCTCTCATGCAGCAGAATTCATCCGAGAGCTGCCGCAAGGATTGCAGACCGTGGTGGGAGAAGGGGGTGTTGATCTCTCTGAGGAGCAACGTCTTCATATTGTCATTGCTCGGGCATTTCTGAAAGATCCATCCATTTTGATTCTGGAGGAGGGGGTTACAGCGTCGGATCAGAAATCTGGTAGGCAACTGCAGGTAGCGCTGGAAAGCCTCATGCAAGGCCGGACCCACATCATGATTAGAGCGATTTTAGGCACGAAGGATTCACCGAATCAAGATTGAGGGAAGTGGTTACTTTAAAACCTTCTTAAGGGCTCTAATCTTGGTCCACAACACAGCTTTAGTGGCATGAATAGACAGGACATCTATACATCGCTCTAACCAATTCTGGCGCGACTCTAGGCGCTCAATCGCCAAGTCCAGATCCCTTAGTATTGATTTTCCATAAGCCGCCTCTGCCTTTGCGATAGCCCTGCGCAAGGTTGGTAAGGAGAGGGGTATCATCGCTAGGTCAATCACATCACGATTAAACACACTATCGTCACCCCATCGATCGGAGTTTGCGAGCAATTTACTCGTTGCCATATCGAGTTTCGTAAGGGTTGAAACCCCACAAATCACATCAGATGGATTGGGGAGTTCGAGTTCAATCCGGCCTTCCAAGACGATTTCAAATTTAATTGGCTGCCCGGCAACGAGGATAGAAGTTCGGATACCATACTGATCCGCACGCACATCGCCAAAGCGGATAGTCTGGGTAGCCTCTTCCTTGAAGATATGTGCAATGCCGCCTGAGCCGGTCACGATTTCACGAAGCCTGCGATAACAGAGAATGTCTGATACCAAAAAGTCAATATCAACCGACTCACGATACTCACCAAACATCAATGCGATTAGCGTACCTTCGCCAAACAAGCATTTATTTTCAAGCAACAATTGCGCATTGAGTAATTGAAGCGCATGCGCGATGCGTTGATGATGTGGACGGCTAAATATTGGAAGACCTGACTTCCCCTAACCCCAATCGTAAGACATCAATCAGTTGACGTTCAGTTGAGTCGAGTGCGAGGTGGTCGATGTGGCGCCAATTGCGCTCATAAATACCAAGCGCTTCGAGAGGAGTAAGTTCAGCGCCCGCCTTTAATTGCCAGGCTAGCTTTTTGAGTTGAGGATAGTCATCCAGATGGATGCGTGCGGGAATATACCCTGTCTGGTTTTCATCTGCTTTTGTGTCAATAGCAAGATTCAACCCCAGAGCTAGCATAAGATTAACATAAGCGCCCATATTCACAGACGGCTCGCCACGCTCCACTCGATGCAAGGTGACTCTAGAGATACCTGACGCTTCAGCGGCCGCAGTTGCATTAACGCGGAGGGCTTTACGTTGAGCACGTATTTTACCGCCGAGCTTTATGAGTACGTCGCTGGCAGTTATTGTAGGTTTTCCTGTCATTATGTTTCTCATAATATACAATAAACAATTATTGTCAACAATGAGAAACACTTATTAGTAGGATGACGAAATAAGTGAGCAGGGTGGTTTGCAGTAAACTGGATGTGTAGAGGACGAGGTATTGGCGTCCCCAAGTCCGTTTTCACCCAAAAAACTACGCTGGCATCTGCATTGAGTTGATTTCGTTAATAATCTTGTCACCCATCGCTATCTCGGTCTGCTTGAGATCAAGACTGGTTTGTAGGTTAAGCCAAAACTTTGGGATGGTATTAAAGAAGCGTGCAGGCCTTAACGCTGTGTCAGTAGTAATGCCACGACGCTCACGGACCACTTCGTTCATGCTTGGCGCAGGCCGCACAGTTGAATTAAAAGCGCGGCGGTGGTCATTCCTAGCGTCACAAGGTACTGTTCCCTAAGGAGTTCTCCGGGATGGTGAGGTCTCATGTTATTTTTGATCATGGTCATACTCAAGATTTAAAGTCGTTCACTGGGGGACGATGATGCCCTTTATCCAAGCGCTGATGTGCGCTATATCAAGCTCCCGACTTTCAAACATCTTGATAATGATCTGGTAAGCCACTTTCGAACTTGTTTTAAGTCGATACCCATTCATACGCAGAAAAACATCCATCGCAGCAAAGGCAATTCTCTTATTGCCGTCCACAAAGGGGTGGTTGATTACGAGGCTTTCGAACAGGGCTGCGGCCTCAGTTTGGATGTCTGGGTAGTAGCCCGATTGGGGGCGGTGAATGGCCCCGTCCAGCGCACCTCGATCTCGGAGGCCCGGTGACCCACCAAACTTTCGGATGAGGATCTCATGCATCAAGACGACTTCATCCATCGTCAAATAGTGTGTCATTACTTTGCTAGCGTTTGATAGAGCTCCTCAAATTCATGCAAACTTTGGGCAAAATGTGTCATCACCTTTTGGCTTGGTGCAATGGCGCCTTTCTTTGAAAGGTAGTCTCGGAACGCCTCGTCTAGCACGGCATGGAATTTACGTCCTTCTGCCTCTGCGATCTCACGCAGGGTATTTAATACCTCAGGGTTTGCCTGAGAAGAGAATTTACTTAACGGCAGTGCTCTCATTACTCGGTTCCTTCATGAATTTACTGTATTTTTCTTGAAAAAGATTGAGATGTCAAGACGTGGCCATATTGCATGAAGCCACAAAATCAATCTCCCCTTCAGGGCGCATCAACTTGACGTATAAATTCGGTTCCTCAACATAATGTGATGAAACATCAGCCGCTACATCACTTAATCTGGGTGTTACAAATCCGAGGTACTGTGGATCGGGCACAAAAATATCGATGTCTTTGCTCATGCGATGCTGGTAACGCAACATAAGAACGGTGCCACCGCCAAACGTCCAAAACGGATCAATCGTTCCATGCTTCTTAATATCATCAATGATGCGAAGCGCATGGGGCAAAAGTTCTTGCCATACACCAGGGGGAAGATCACGTTCTGGCATGACTTTGTTCATCAACCTTCACCGCCAAGCCATTCTTGGTGAATGCATCTCCTTGGTCCACCGATCAATATTTTTCCAAATAATTTTGGGAGGAGTTTTGCTCGCTTTAGCCGCCTGTTCCACCGCCGACACAATCATGGGCAACGGTGCCTCATCTAGCAAAGTAGCCATATACGGGAAAATGGTTTCCGATATTTCTCCCGACACCAGAGACTTTGCAAGGTCTGAGCTCGTTAATTTATTTTTGTAACTGACGCTCGCAGTTTGACTGACTACCTCTAGGGCATCTTGCTTTTTCTGCCGCCCTAGGATTGAAATATCCAATCCCATCAGACTGAGCAGAGAAAATAATTTAGCAGCCCCCAAATCCTTGAGGGTGCCGTTTTCCAAATGAAGAATGGTGGATCTTGAAAGATTACCGAGTTTAGCCAAACGATCTTGAGTTAACCCAAGATCTGCCCGGCGATTGGCCACCTGAAGTCCAATTTTACGTAAGTTCATGCGATTATTGTGACACAACTGTTAAATAAATGTGTAATATATTACGCA
>CAJBQQ010000158.1 GCA_903957805.1 uncultured Pseudomonadota bacterium
AGTTCTTGGCTTCTTTAGTGTGGGTGATAGTCAATTATAAATTTTAGTGGTATTGTTATTTTTGCTTGTGAATTGATAGATTAATCGTTTCTCTGACCATCATGGGGGGATTCATATGAGTAGCTGCAAGGAACATCAGAATCACGAACACCAACATGGACCCGGGTGTGGGCACTTGGCCATTAACCATTCCGGACACATTGACTACCTCCACGATGGACATCTTCATCATGTCCATGGGGATCATGTGGATGAGCATATTCTCGAGGTCGGTTCGGCGAATCCCGCTCATTGCACGCCACAGCATGTCTGTGGAGGCCATGACCGTGGACACGTTCATGGCGATAAATGTGGACATCAACAGATCCCTCATGGGGACCATATCGACTACTTAGTCGAGGGTCATCTTCATCACCCTCATGGAGACCACTGCGATTTTCATGGATCATTGAACCTGCAATCAGAGTGATTCAGGAGAGTGGTGGAAGGGGGCTTGTCTGGGCAAAGAACCTCCAGCAGCCTCCCACCAGATAACTTAAGACGAGCGATACATCAATTTCCAGCCAACAGGTGAGCGGTATAGTTCATCGCAAATGGAATGATCAGGATCGCAAGCAGTAGCAGTACCAGCCCGGCATTAAAACTGAACCCGGATCTGCGGCGGATGACCCTCCTGAACATCCCTACAGTCAGGAAGCCAATACCCGAAACCATCATCGAGACGAATCGGACCAGTCGGTTTATCAGTGTATTGAGTAACTCGTTCATTATTCCCTAACGTCTGTCACTGACAGATCTCCAATCTACCTCAGATTGACCCTTCCATAAAGTTCTAACGATCGTATTTCCCCCCTGATAAGACAGGTTAATTGTTCTTGTAATTCATGGTCGAGTGTTCTATCAAAAAGAAGAGCCTCATTAACCTCAAGACCTAGATCAGGAGGTGGCTTTGATCAATCCAGCATTCCTGGTGACTGGCTTGGTCTGATTAAAACACCAGTACCAATCAGAGGAAGATACGATTATGACGGATACAAACCAGAGTTATGGATTAGGGTGGCTGCCTGATTACCCCAGCTTACGGGATCATACGATCAACCATGACGAGGTCTCATCTAAGCTTAAGTTATTGGGTCAGACACACTCGGTGAAGGCACTTTTAACCAAGGTGCGTGCATCAAAGCCTGCTCCTAAGCTACCCATCTCGGCCGATCTGAGGCCCTGGTGCCCACCCATTGAGAATCAACTCAGTTTAAGTTCATGCACGGCCAATGCTGGGGTGGGATTGGTTGAGTATTACGAGAGGAGGGCATTCGGCAAGCATATCGATGCATCCAGGCTCTTCCTGTACAAGGCGACTCGTAACCTTCTCAAGTCGACGGGCGATAATGGCGCATTCCTGCGTTCCACGATGGAGGCGATGGTACTGTTCGGGGTCCCACCGGAGGCGTATTGGAAGTATGCGGTTGCCGATGTGGAAAAGGAACCCACCGCATTCTGTTATGCATTTGCTCAGAATTATCAAGCTCTTAACTATTTCCGACTGGATCCCCCTGGAACCACGCCCGCCGTCTTGCTGAGTCAAATCAAGACAAACCTAAGCGCTGGTCTGCCGGCAATGTTCGGATTCACTGTCTACGACTCGATTTACTCCCAAGCAGGGACTACTGGCAAGATTCCATATCCAACGTCGGGAGAGAAGATCGTCGGGGGTCATGCGGTTGCAGCGGTGGGCTTTGATGACAATATGAAGATCAAGAATACCAATCCGGGTGCGACCGAGACCACAGGCGCCATCTTGATTAGGAATTCATGGGGAACAGGTTGGGGTGCTGCCGGCTATGGTTGGCTTCCCTATGCCTACGTGACTAATCGCTTGGCAGACGATTGGTGGTCACTCCTTAAGCAGTCCTGGATCGACACGGGTAATTTTGGATAACGGGTAAGAAGTAGGGGGCTCACCTTAATTGGTGAGCCTCGATCCGATACTGGTTCATTGTACTTAGTTCTATCTCAAATCAGCTCAAAGTCAGTAGCGATTGCATGAGCCGTGATGCTGTTCAATCCCGCATCCGTGGAGAATTGCTGCCAGCTATCGAGGGCCGATCGGACCTCATTGAGCAAGTCCAGGGGACGTCGAACTCCGAACCGTTCCGCCTCAGCCAGTAAATCAGAACGCTTAATTCCATTAAACTTGCCGTTGACACTCATCAGATGCTGGTAAGTCCATTCTCCATGAGGGTTATAGGCATGGGTTATATCGTAAGCCGGTGCCAGTTCCCATGATTCTCCCTGCTTTAAGAGAAATGCAAAGTTCTTGGTGTGGTCGTCACAGTTTTTTGCCATGACATTAAAGGCCATGCGTCGGAAGGCCTGACTGATGGCATCATCTCCCAGCTTGAGATTGGAGATGACCATGAAGAGTTGCGAGTAGTCATGTGTTGCTCGCTGCTTGAAGTCGATATGGTCTATCGCACACAGTGTCTGAACATGGTGCTTGATTGTTTCTTGATTCTTCACATCACGATCGAAACGGCGTGTCATGAAGTGAGCCCGGCCGTTCTCTTCCAATAAGCGGCAGGGTGACATCTTGATACCGGCAGCACTCGCCATCAAGTGATAGGCATACTCAATCCGACCATAGTCTGCACTTCCGCCCAGCTCTGAATCCCTGCCCACACCATCGAACTTGAGTAGCCAGTGCTCGAAACCAGGCTCCGCATCGAACTGACCACTACGGATTTGATGGGTCTCCTGATTCCAAGTGACTACGGCCTTTGCACGTGCACCACCGGCAGACGTGCCTACACGGATAATATTGGCGATTGCTGCCTGTGATTCCACATCACCTGATAAGTCGCCCTGAATGGCCATCCGAGCAGCCTCAACCAGGCTCTTCATCTCAAGTGGTTCGGCACTTTCGCGGTGTGCGCCTCGAGCGGGCTTAAATTCCAGAGCGCCCATACCGCGCCTGCCCATATAAGATAGTCGATCGAGTACGGTTACGTTTCGTTTTTCAACCCCCTTTCTAGACATCCAAGCATCGATCAGTGTATTACCGAAGTCATCGGGTAGGGCATCTGCGAGGAGTCCTGGCAGTCTTTTATAGCTGGGTTCAGAAAGGTTTGGGAAGGCGAATGTTGTGCGAGAATCATTCAGAGGCATGGTGATCGGCGCTAACTCGATTCCACTCTTACGCCATAGAGGGTCATAAGCAAAGACATAACAACCCAGTCTCGGGTCTGGTGCAACGGCACCTACTCGGTTAGCCCAGATGCGGACCTCGATGACTCTAGTCTCCATAAACGATCTTCCGCAATTTTATGTTTCGACGTACCCTTTGAGGTGCCTTTGATTGACGCAATAAATCGAGGGGGTTGACACTGATTTCCGGCGCGAGCATATCAATTCCTTGCAGATATTCAAGGGCCTTCAGTACCCGCATCAGGGTTTCGACCGTTGACCCACGGCCGGTCTCAAGGTTGCGAAGCGCTTTTTCTGAGATACCGGCCTTCTCTGCGGTGGTGCGTTGGTCAAGGTTACGGTTCAGACGTATGCCACGGATCCGTCCACCGAGTAGGGTTTGGAGCTCTTCTGGTGTTTTAAATATAAAGCCACTCATTAGGTAGATATATTCCGGTTA
>CAJBQQ010000159.1 GCA_903957805.1 uncultured Pseudomonadota bacterium
CGGTTTTACTATGACGCTGATGCGCATGCTGGCCTTCGTTCCGGGGGATGCGGCCGATGGTGCGCGTAAACCAGTCTTAACTGCTAGTGCGACCACTACTCCTAGTCGTACACTCGACGTAATCAAGAAGGGACCCTCCACCGTCAAGCAATCGGTAGCGGCACTAACGGCACCTCCGATAGCAGTGCCGAGCATTGTTCCAACGGATGCGACTTCAGATCATGTGACTCCCTTCGATGGGGACTGGCCGACACTGGTGAGTCAGCTCAAGTTGAGTGGTATGACAAGAATGCTGGCACAGAACTGCGAGGTGAAGAGTGTCTCTGACAATGAAATCGAGTTATGCGTTCCTGAGCCTCATAGGCATCTGCTGGAAAAGGCTTATCAAGATAAGATGAAGGCTGCAATGAGCGAGCATTATGGCAAGCCGATGCGATTGAAATTCTCTGTTGGAAGTGTCACAGGTATGACGCCAGCTGAACTGGAAAGCCGTGAGAAGCAGGCAAAGCAATCGCAGGCCATTGCTGCAATAGAGACAGACCCATTTGTGCGTGAACTGGTAGAGAATTTTGATGCAAGATTGATCGTTTCTTCGATCAAGCCCATTCAATAACGGAGGTGGAGAATGATGAAAGGTGGTTTGGGTAATCTGATGAAACAGGCCCAGCAAATGCAAGAAAATATGAAGGTCATGCAAGACCAGTTAGCCAAGATGGAGATCGAAGGTCAATCCGGTGCGGGCATGGTTAAAGTGATAATGACCTGTCGTTACGACGTGAAACGAGTAAGCATAGACGACAGCCTGATCGGAGATGACAAGGAGATGCTCGAGGACCTGCTCGCGGCTGCTGTCAATGACGCGGTCCGGCGGGTTGAATCCATCTCTCAGGAGAAGATGGCCGGCTTTACATCCGGGATGGGTCTGCCACCAGGCATGAAACTACCATTTTAAATTTGTGAAGGCCGTTGCGCATGTGATCCGTCTTTACTAATTCAGCGTATTCATGCACTGAACATTTCTGGATTCACCTCTGCTCCCTGAATTTCATTCTAAATGAAAATACCTATCAGTCTCGAAGACCTGACGGAGTCTCTGCGCTGCCTGCCTGGCGTTGGACCAAAGTCGGCACAACGTATGGCCTACCATTTGTTGCAGCGTGATCATATCGGTGCACAACGCCTCGCCAATGCATTGACCCAAGCATTGGAGCATATAAAGCATTGTGAAATGTGCAACAACTTCACCGAGGAGGTGGTGTGCGGATTCTGTCGTTCTGAGAGACGTGATTCGGGCTTGTTATGTGTGGTTGAGATGCCCGCTGATCTGATGATGATGGAGCAGGCGCAGTGCTACAGGGGTATGTACTTCGTACTGATGGGTAGGCTCTCGCCGCTTGATGGCATCGGACCCCGAGAGATCCATCTTGACCGGTTACTAAAGCGGGCCCAGGACGGATTGGTTCAGGAAGTCGTTCTGGCCACTAATTTCACCACGGAAGGGGAGGCCACTGCACATTACATTAGTGAGCTGTTGCACACCCGTGGGGTCAGAGTTACACGCATCGCACGTGGCTTGCCGGTTGGTGGCGAACTCGAACATGTTGATAGTGGCACCTTAGCGCAGGCAGTCTTGGAGCGTAGGGAGATCTGACCGTAGATTCATTTTGGCGACAACATTTTGATGGCTTCTTGTCCATACCTTGTCGTACTATTGCGGTATCTTTGGTGGCGGTTTTTCGCTGCCGCTTCTTACCCTCAATCTACTGGAATAAAGGTGGAGAATGAACACTCTTCCGCACTCAAGCACAGATGAAAGTTAGTAGACCAATCAGGCCAATCAAGAAGAAGATATCGGCCCCAACGACTGCCAGAGCTAGCTCTGCAGCTCCACCAGGTATCACTCACAAGTTGCACAAGTTATTGGCTCAGGCAGGTCTGGGGTCGAG
>CAJBQQ010000160.1 GCA_903957805.1 uncultured Pseudomonadota bacterium
GCCATGGCATTGGCAACTTCTAGCGTAACAATGCCTATCTGCTCTCCCTCTACACCAATCAAGCGAACTTCTGGAACGTTAATCTCTTGATTTGTGCGCGCTGCTTTTTCTTGAACTATAGCAATTCCCCAAGTTTGTTTAACAAATCAAACCGTATCAGCCCTCGTGGATATTTCCACTTTAAGGCGTTCAATCAGTGCCTGCAAAGACATCTGGCCAAGATCTAAACCTGACCGAGTTCGCACGGCCACCATTTCTGCTGCCACTTCCTTATCGCCCACTATGATCTGATAGGGAAGCTTCTGTAAACTATGTTCCCGGATTTTATAGGTTATTTTCTCATTTCTCAAGTCTGACTGCGCACGAATGTCATTGTTCTTGAGTTTATTAGTCACTTCACGAGCATAATCAGACTGCCCTTCGGAGATATTCAATACCACCACCTGTACCGGCGACAGCCATAAGGGGAGGGCTCCGGCATGATTCTCGATGAGGATTCCTATAAACCGTTCTAACGATCCTAGAATCGCCCGGTGCAGCATCACTGGTATCTGTCGGGTATTATCCTCAGCTACATATTCCGCACCTAATCTCTCTGGCATTGAAAAATCTAGTTGCAATGTGCCGCACTGCCAGACACGGCCGATGCTGTCTTTAAGGGAGAATTCTATCTTTGGGCCGTAGAATGCGCCCTCCCCAGGCTGCAACTCCCAGACTAGCTTCTTGTAATTCAGCGCAGACTCCAGTGCAGACTCTGCCTTATCCCACTGCTCTTCTGATCCGACTCGTTTCTGTGGACGAGTGGAGAGCTTCACAAGAACCTCTTTGAAACCAAAGTCGGTATAAACCTTCTGTAACAGGTCGATGAATTGCATCACCTCTCCCTGTATCTGAGCCTCGGTGCAAAAAATATGCGCATCGTCCTGGGTGAATGCACGTACCCTCATGATGCCATGCAGCGCACCGGATGGTTCATTCCGATGACAAGACCCAAACTCCGCCAAACGGAGCGGCAAGTCACGATAGCTCTTTAATCCCTGGTTAAATACCTGAACATGGCCAGGGCAATTCATCGGCTTAACCGCAAAATCACGCTGCTCTGAGTTCGTTGTGAACATGTTCTCTCGGAAATTCTCCCAATGTCCAGAACGCTCCCACAACCCCTTATCAAGAACTTGTGGCGTACGAATCTCTTGGTAGCCATTAACGCAAAATACTTCACGCATATATTGCTCTACCTGTTGCCAGATGACCCATCCCTTGGGGTGCCAGAAGACCATTCCCGGGGCCTCTTCCTGAATATGGTACAGGTCGAGTTGCTTGCCAAGCCTGCGGTGGTCTCGCTTCTCTGCCTCTTCAAGCCTGTGTAAGTATGCGTCCTGGTCTTCCTTCTTGACCCAGGCCGTGCCATATATCCGCTGCAGCATTTCATTGCGAGAATCACCTCTCCAGTAGGCGCCCGCCACCTTCATCAACTTGAACACCTTTAGCTTGGATGTTGCCGGCACATGTGGGCCCCGGCACAAGTCGGTAAAGTCCCCTTGAGAATACAGCGACACGTCCTCATCTCCAGGAATGGACTCAATGAGTTGTGCCTTGTAGTGCTCTCCTTGACCCTTAAAAAAATTGATCGCTTCCGAGCGCTCCCACACCTTACGTTCAACCTTTAAGTCCCGTTTACTGATCTCTGTCATCCGCTTTTCAATCGCCGTAAGATCTTCTGTCGTGAACGGTCGCTTGTAAGAGAAGTCGTAATAAAAGCCCTCCTCAATTACCGGCCCAATGGTGACTTGCGCTTCGGGAAACAGTTCCTTGACCGCATGTGCCAGCAAGTGCGCGCTGGAATGTCGAATGACCTCCAGCCCTTCCGCATCCTTTTCGGTAATGATCGCCAGATCGCAGTCTGCGTCGATGCGGTGAGACATATCCATGAGCTTGCCATTAACCTTGCCGGCCAGCGCCGCACGCACCAACCCCGCGCCGATGGATGCTGCAACCTCCATCACCGTTACCGACTGCTCAAATTTACGCTCAGAACCATCCGGCAAACGAACGATTGTCACAGATCTTTCCTTTAAAATGGGGGCTAACTACAGGGGGTGTATATGGCTTAAAATGAATTTTGGCACGAAGTGCATTCTCCCATAGCGACCTTTGAGGGGCAACCTGCCGAGATGTTGATAGTGAGTAGTCATTCCACCCAAACACAACAACCCGTCAGTCCCTTACAACCAGAGTCGCTGCTGACAGCCTATTAATCTGCTGCTGCACTCCGTACGGCCTCGGCTATCCGATCCGCCCATCGCGTGACCTTCCGTTCCGACTCACCTTCCACCATCACCCGCACCAACGGCTCGGTGCCTGATACACGTAACAGTGTGCGCCCCTTATCACCGAGATCTTGCTCGGCGGCCGACTGAACAATTTTGATCTGCTCACTCGTGTGAGGGTTGAATCTCTTTGCTACCTTTACATTAACCAGCTTCTGCGGATAGAGCGTAAGCCCGCGTGTAAGTCCAGCCAAAGTCTTACCGCAATCTCGCATTGCATGTAGTACCTGCAGCGCGGAAATTATTCCATCACCTGTTGTGTGCTTGTCGGTACAGATGATATGGCCGGAACCCTCCCCACCCAGTTGCCAGTCTTTCTGTTGAAGCAGTTCCATTACATACCGGTCCCCGACATTGGATCGGGCGAACGGAATACCCAGCTTTCTGAAACCATTCTCTACTGCCAGATTGGTCATGAGTGTTCCCACCACCCCACCCTTGAGAAGCCCCCTCTGCTGACGATGTCTTGCAATGATGTAGACCAATTGATCCCCATCATAGATCGTGCCCTTGCTATCCACCATGACGACACGGTCGCCGTCACCATCCAATGCGATGCCAAGATCAGCGTGATGCTGCCGAACGGCTATTTGCAATGTTGAACTGTGGGTCGCACCGCACTCGTGGTTGATGTTAAGACCATCCGGTTGCACCCCAATGGCAACCACGTCTGCACCCAGCTCATGCAGCACATGGCCCGCGATATGATAGGTCGCACCATGGGCACAGTCGACCACGATCCGCAAACCACGTAGATCAAGATGGTAGGGGAAGGTGCTTTTACAGAACTCGATGTAACGC
>CAJBQQ010000161.1 GCA_903957805.1 uncultured Pseudomonadota bacterium
ATGCATGTATGTATTGCAAAGTATTGCACCAGATGATATAGTTATGTCGTGAGAAGAGTATTTCGAACCCGGACTTTCACCCGCTGGATGCGCAAGTCTGGGCTGTCCGACCCTGCCCTGCTGGATGCGGTTTGTGAAATGGCACAAGGGCTCATTGATGCAGACCTGGGTGGCCACGTGGTGAAGAAGCGGGTGGCGCCCTCTGGTCAAGGTAAGCGTGGCGGGGCACGAACGATTGTGGCAACCAAGATGGCTGATCGCTGGTTTTTTCTGTTCGGGTTTAGCAAGAACGAACGTGCCAACATAGGCAAGGATGAATTGAAAGTGCTCCAAGAAGTGGCCAAGGATTTCCTGGCCTTCAATGAGCATCAATTGACCAATGCCCTAGCTGTAGGTGAGATCATGGAGGTGTGCGATGGCAACAGTAAAACGTAAGAGTCGGATTATTGGTGAAATACACGAAACTGCCCGAGGCCTGCAAGCCGCCGGCTTGATTAGCAAGCGTCGGATGGGCGAGTTCGATGCGCTATGTAATCTTGATGTTGCGGAAATTCCGCCAAAACAGATCAAACTTTTACGTGAAAAAGCGCACGTTAGCCAAGCGGTCTTCGCCGCCGTCATTAACACCAGCGTGTCTACCGTTCAGAAGTGGGAGATTGGCGACAAAAAGCCCAGCGGACCGTCTCTGAAGCTGCTCACGCTGATCCAGCGCAAAGGGCTTGAGGCTGTTTTATAAGTTGATTTGCTAGGTAGAAGTGTTCACGAGACGAAAACGGCTAAATGCTCGATTTGGCGCCATTTGCTGGATTGAACTACCGTTCGATAGGATGTCTGTAGCAGCACCGCTTCCACTGGCGCACTGCGTCCTCATTATGCTCCAGCGCACGTTTCTCGGGTTTTTGTACGCTGAAACCCAATACTCCAAGAATCCGCCAAAGCTGGGTTGTGCTAAACCTGACGCCATACTGGCGCTCGATGACAGTACCCACGCGCTTGAGTGTCCAGAGCTCGGTGCCAAAACCGTGCTCGATAGGGTTTTGTAGTACCACACGGCGCACCCCTTCCCGCTGTTCATCAACCCGCTGTTCCTGCAACTACTCAATCGGTAAGTGTTCAGGATTGCATGTATATGACCGATTGATTCTTTTCGCGATCGCTAGTCAATTTGTAAACGCGGGTTCGATTGAGCATTTCGGAATCGAACTGACGCTCGATTTTGGACACGTGGTTAATGCCGATGGCAAGTGAGAGTTGATACGGCTGCGACCCGTAAAGACCCGATTAAGCACCTCTCCGCATCAGCCGATTGACCCAGGCTCCGGTTAAGATATAGAAACAGCACCATCCAATCCCAATGGATTGCTGTCTAAACAGAACTTACGGTAGGCCGTACCAAATTGAGCGTCCACCCCCATGCCTCACAAGCAGCCCTTTTTTAACGAGATTGCCGAACGTTGTTTTAAGAGTATTAGGGCTAGCGGCATACTCGCGAACTATATCGCGTGATGTTACCCGTCCATGATCTCGAACGTAATCCAAAATTTGAACAGCCAATTCTGGCAATGCTGCAAGAGTTCCTTTTTCTCGCTCCACCTTGGCGGCAAGTCTTCGTTTTTGCTGTTGCAATGCCCGCATAAAGAACAGTAGCCAGGGCTGCCAGTTTGGTGCTTCACTATGCAAGGATTGTTGAGTTTGACGCAGAGCCAAGTAATAATCTTCTTTGCTGTGCTCAATGACGCTTTCTAGTGAACTGTATGGCACATAGGCGTAACCTGCCTGCAGGAGTAAGAGTGTGGTCAAAATCCGGCTTAATCGTCCGTTGCCATCTTGAAAAGGATGGATTTCTAAAAAAGTGACTATAAAAATAGCGACGATCAAGAGTGGGTGCAGTCGACCAAGCTCGCGCGCGTCCTTTAACCACTGAACCAGTTCAGTCATGCAACGCGGCGTGTCAAACGGAGAGGACGTTTCAAAAACGACGCCAACCATCTTGCCATCGGCATCAAAGGCGACGACATTGTTTGATAATTTTTTGTATTCGCCTCTATGGCGTTCATCTTTTTGGCTGTAACGTAGAAGGTCACGATGTAATTGCTTTAGATGGTTCTCGGTCATGTGGATATCGTCAAAGGCATGGAAAATCATCTCCATCGTCTCGGCATAACCTGCGACCTCTTGCTCATCGCGACTATCAAACTTCTTGATTTCCAGCTTGGAGAGTAGTTTCTCGACCTCGCGGTCAGTCAGTTTGCTGCCTTCAATTCGGGTCGAGGAACCAATGCTCTCAATGGTGGCAACGTGCCGTAGCGCATTGAGTCGTTCCGGAGCAAGCGTTCCAAGGGCACGCCAAGCACCTTTGAATTCGTCAACTTCACTCAATAAATTGAGTAGCTCAGCTGTAATTTGGATGGTATCAGTGTTCATGACACCAAATGTACGCCTGGCCATACCGGATTGTCAACCAGAATAGACCCGAATATACGGCCGATGATTGTTGCCCGTGGACCTGATTGGAGACCTGATTAAGCCTGAATAATGTACCGCTTCGGCTCTCAGTTGCTTTGCTTAATCAGGTGATGATATGTGAGGACACGTTTCAATTGTGATTCACGGATTTGAACAGGCATCCGTAAATCGGTAGGATTGGGCGCTTGAAGTTGCCGGTTTCCATTGGGAAGCGGCGATCGAATTGGGGTTTTTTGCATGCTCGACACATTAAAAATTTCCCATTCGGGATATTTTCTCGGAACAGATACTTAAGTAACCCTAAAACTCCCGATCGGGAAATATGTCTTGCCTAGAAGCAGGTGTTGACCGATAATTACCCGAACGGGAAACTAAATAGGCCATGACATTCATTCGATCACCTCAACAACTTGGCGAAGCATTGCGTGGCGCCCGCAAGCAGCTCGGGCTGACGCAACCGCAGTTAGCCCTGGCGGCAGGTGTTGGCGTGCGATTCATCGTTGATCTTGAGGCAGGCAAGCCCACCTTGCGCCTTGAGAACATCTTGCGGGTCATTGATGCCTTGGGTGGAGAGATCAAGCTGAGCGGCTTGCCATCCGTTGCTCCCCAAACCCCGTCCGAAAGCAACGACTATGGCACATGAGCTAGAAGTCTGGTTATTCACCGACCGAGTTGGTACCTTATCACTGGTTGAGGGACGGTTGAATTTTTTCTACGCCCCGGGTTGGCTATTGCTGCCCAACGCCGTTGCATTGTCGAGTTCGTTGCCGCTGCAAGAAGAGCCTTTCGATGATCACAAAACCCGCCCCTACTTTGCTGGGCTTCTGCCAGAGGGGCAAATGCGCCGCCTGATCGCGCAGCAGTTCCAGGTCTCAAACCAGAATGACTTTGCGCTGCTGGACCACATCGGTGGTGAATGTGCTGGGGCTGTGACGTTTCTGGCGCCCGGCCAGACTTCGCCAGCGCAAAACCAGCAGGACGATGTGCAATGGCTGAGCGAGGAGGAAATCGTCGCCATTCTGGATGAATTGCCGCGACGACCCATGCTGGCCGGCAAAGATGGCTTGAGGCTTTCATTGGCCGGCGTACAAGACAAACTACCGGTGGTTCTTGAGGGGGATCGGATTGGCTTGCCCCGCAATGGCACGCCCAGCACTCACATCCTGAAGCCCGCCATTCAGGCCGTAGAAGACAGTGTGGCAAACGAGGGTTTTTGCCTGGCACTGGCCAATGCCTTGCAACTCAAACCCGCCAAATCGAAGGTTCACGCCATTGGCGGGCGTCCGTTCTTGCTGGTTGAGCGCTACGACCGGATCTCAGAAGCGCCTAAACCGGGGGTAACAAAGGGACAAAGGCGGCGCCTTCATCAAGAAGATTTTTGTCAGGCACTTGGCGTGGTGCCTGAAATGAAATACCAAAACGAGGGAGGGCCGGATCTCGCGCAATGCTTCGAGCTGGTGCGTCGCGTCACGCGCCCAAGTGCGCCTCAGGTGTTGCGCTTGCTCGACTATGTGATCTTCAATGCACTGATTGGCAATCACGATGCGCATGCCAAGAATTTCTCACTGCTTTACTCAGGCCAGGCACCTGTCTTGGCCCCGTTTTACGACACGCTCTCAACCGCGGTGTATCCCACACTGACGCCCAAGATGGCGATGAAGATCGGCAGCAAATACAAGTTCAGCGAAGTCCAGGCACGGCACTGGGATCAGTTTGCACAAGGCGCAGGGCTTGCCAAGGCACCGGCCAAAAGACGCATTCTGGAGCTGGCGAAAAAACTCCCGGCGACCGCTCGCAAACTCCAGTCCGACCCTGATCGCGGCTTTGCTGGCAACTCAGTGGTTGAGAGAATCATTGCCTTGATCGAACAGCGCTGTGCCTTGACAATTCGGCGGCTTACCGAGCCTGCTGCCGACGGTGAAATTGCCACCGAGCCATCTTCCTGACCAGCTGGACGGACGCAGATTCAATGGTGATTTACGGATTTGAACCGTCGTCTGCAAGTCGATAAAATTGGGGCTTGAATTTGCTGGTTTCTCTGGGAAACGGCGAGCGATTTCGCACTAGCTAGCCGTGGCTAGTCAGGACCGGGGATCGCTATTCCCAGACCGTTTGCCCTCTGGTAGCACACCACCACCAATGAGAAAATGCCAACCACTGATCCGGTTGGTATTTTTTTACCTACTTCCGCGATAAATGCATATGGTCCATTCAAACAATTAGAGAGGCGACTTTGGTGGGGTGGGGTGCTGCAGAGAGAGCGTCACATACTGACTGAGTCTGAATGGAAACGGGGGCCGAAGCCCCCGCTCATGTTTCCGAATGACCGTTAACTATGCTTGACCATTCTTCCGACGTCGTGCCATGAATCCCATCAATCCAAGTCCTGCCATAAACATGGCATAGGTCTCAGGCTCTGGGACGGCCGGTGTGATGTCGGTAATGGCAAAGCTGCTGGTAAAGAAGAGTCCGAACACATTGTCATTATTAGAAGGATTTTGGGTGGTCAGGTCAACGAAGGTGTCTCCCGCTTGCAGGAATGGAGTTGCGCTCACACCA
>CAJBQQ010000162.1 GCA_903957805.1 uncultured Pseudomonadota bacterium
AATCCAAAGGGGGTCAAGGACTGGAATGATCTGGCCCGACCCGGTGTATCCGTGGTCACCCCAAATCCCAAAACTTCTGGTGGCGCACAGTGGAATTATCTGGCGGCGTGGGAATATGGAAAACGAAACTTTGGTGAGGCCAGAGCCAAAGAGTTTGTTGCTGATATCTACAAGAATGTGCCGGTACTAGATTCTGGTGCGCGTGGATCGACCACAACTTTTGTTGAACGTGGTGTCGGAGATGTATTCATCTCATGGGAGAATGAGGCCTTTCTGGCGATCAAGGAGTATGGTCCAGGTAAGTTCGAGATGGTGGTGCCTTCACTTAGCATACTAGCTGAGCCCCCCGTTGCGATAGTGGACAAGGTGGTAGACAAGAAGGGTACACGCGATCTGGCAGAAGCCTATCTGCAGTATCTCTATTCAGAGGAGGGGCAGGAGATCGCCGCAAAGAATTTTTACAGGCCATCCAATCAGAAGGTTGCAGCAAAATATGCTAAGCAGTTTCCGGCGATGATGCTTTTTAGAATTGATGAGGCTTTTGGCGGATGGAAGAATGCGCACAAAATTCACTTCTCTGATGGCGGCACATTTGACCAAATCTACCAAAAGTGATCATGCTGAGAAGCCAAAAAAATGGACTAATGGGAGTGCATAATTGAGTACGTTCAAGCGGCACAGTATCCTGCCAGGGTTCAATTTAGCGCTCGGATTCACATTACTCTATCTCAGCCTAATTGTATTGATACCACTATCGGCAGCCTTTATTCGCACTACAGAACTCAGTTGGCAAGAGTTCTGGTTTGCAGTGACGACCCCGCGCGTGATGGCATCATATCGACTGACTTTTGGAGCTTCGTTTGCAGCGGCACTGGTCAATGCAGTATTCGGATTGCTAGTGGCTTGGGTGCTGGTACGTTACCGCTTTCCCGGCAAGAAGTTGATAGATGCTTTAGTAGATCTACCGTTTGCACTCCCAACTGCTGTCGCTGGTATCGCATTGACAGCGCTCTATGCGGGTAATGGCTGGATCGGACAGTATCTGGAGCCGTTGGGTATAAAGGTGGCATTTACACCGATCGGCGTATTCGTGGCACTGACCTTTATCGGATTGCCATTCGTAGTGAGGACGGTGCAGCCGGTTCTTGAAGACATTGAGTCCGAACTGGAGGAGGCCGCAGCCATGCTGGGTGCAAACCGGTTGCAGACCTTTTCGAGAATAATCATTCCGACGATTTTCCCTGCACTTATGACTGGCTTTGCACTTGCTTTTGCCCGTGCAATCGGCGAATACGGGTCGGTTATTTTCATTGCTGGCAATATGCCGATGGTCTCTGAGATCACACCTCTACTAATCATCACCAAGCTTGAACAGTACGATTATGCAGGCGCTACTGCTTTGGCGGTAGTGATGCTAGTCATTTCATTTATTCTGCTTCTAGTTATCAATTTACTACAGTGGTGGGGCCGGCGTCGTAGCGCCTTGGCATGACAATGGCTACTAATACACTCTTTTCAACTTCACGCGTGCGGCGCACACTAACCACCCAGGAGCCCAGTTGGGTACGTAGGGCTCTGATCGGGTTAGCACTTGCATTCTTGACACTGTTTCTTTTTGTGCCGTTGTTCTTGGTATTCTACGAGGCACTGAAAAAGGGAGTCGATGTCTACTTCGCTGCCATTATCGAACCAGATGCGTTATCAGCAATTCAACTTACTTTGACCGTTGCAGCAATCGCTGTGCCTCTCAATCTAGTTTTTGGTTTGGCGGCTGCTTGGGCCATTGCCAAGTTTGAATTCCGTGGTAAGAATTTACTGATAACGTTGATCGATCTACCGTTCTCGGTATCCCCGGTAGTTTCGGGGCTGATCTACGTGCTGATCTTTGGTTTGCAGGGATGGTTGGGCCCATGGTTGGCTGAGCACGACATCCAGGTCATATTTGCGGTAACCGGCATTGTGTTGGCGACAGTTTTCGTGACGGTCCCCTTTATCGCGCGCGAATTGATTCCGCTGATGCAGGCACAAGGTACGGAGGAAGAGGAAGCGGCTGTGGCGCTGGGGGCAAATGGATGGCAGACTTTCTCACGGGTGACGCTACCAAACATCAAGTGGGGTCTTTTGTATGGCACCATCCTCTGCAATGCGCGGGCGATGGGTGAGTTTGGTGCGGTATCGGTTGTATCTGGCCACATCCGGGGTAGTACCAATACCTTGCCATTGCACGTCGAGATTCTTTATAACGAGTATAACTTTGCGGCCGCATTTGCAGTGGCTTCGTTGCTTGCGTTACTTGCGCTCGTGACGTTGGCACTGAAGACTGTGGTCGAATCTAAGATCACGCAACCCAAGGAGAATGCCGATGAGCATCGAAGTGCGTAATCTATCTAAGCAGTTCGGAACTTTTGCTGCGCTGCGTGATGTCAGTCTAGAAGTACGGTCAGGTGAGTTGCTTGCATTACTTGGGCCCTCGGGTTCCGGCAAGACTACTCTGTTGCGCGTGATCGCAGGACTCGATGTGGCGGATGCAGGACAAGTGCTCTTTCAAGGCGAGGATGCGACCGACCAGCATGTCCGAGAACGGCAAGTGGGTTTTGTATTCCAGCACTATGCATTATTTCGTAATATGACCATATTCGAGAACGTTGCTTTCGGTTTGCGGGTTCGCCCGAAGGATGTACGCCCACCTGATGCTGAGATACGAGACCGTGTGCATGAACTGCTTAAGCTAGTACAACTCGACTGGTTGGCCGAGCGTTATCCGCACCAACTCTCTGGTGGGCAGCGGCAGCGTATCGCTCTGGCGAGAGCGTTGGCAGTTGAGCCAAAGGTATTGTTATTGGATGAGCCTTTCGGTGCGCTTGATGCTAAGGTTCGTAAGGAGCTGCGTTCTTGGCTGAGGCGACTGCATGATGATATGCACATCACGAGCGTGTTCGTTACACATGATCAGGAAGAGGCGTTAGAGGTAGCAGACCGAGTGGTGGTCATGAATGAAGGCCGTATCGAGCAGATCGGCACGCCGGACGAAGTCTATGAGAATCCTGCGAGTCCATTCGTCTATGAGTTTCTTGGCAATGTAAACTTATTCCATAGTCGCCTGCACCGCGGACGGGCTTGGATTGATGGTATAGAGGTTGATGCACCTGAGCATGCCGAGGCAGAGGAGCTCGCGGCGGTAGCTTACGTTCGTCCTCACGATATTGAAGTCGATCGTACTGCTCAGGGAGATACCGCACTTGCGGCCCGCGTCACTCATGTTCTTTCGGTCGGCCCAATAGTCCGCCTAGAACTAGTCCGTGATGATAGCAATGATAAAAATCCAATCCAGGTCGAGATAAGCAAGGAACGCTTTCGTGAGTTGCAGCTGGTGAGAGGTGATCAAGTCTTCATCAAGCCACGCCGTTTTGATCTATTTCCGAGTCGGATACATTAGAGATATTTCGGCCACGTCTACTGCCTTAGTATTGATCATCTCTCGGCTTTCCGAAAGTCCGTCGGGGCAGTTTGGCAGAACATTTTTATGTTAGAATTTCAATCTTCCATAGTAATAAGAAGAGCATGCCGAAGAACGATAAAAAAGTCGGAGAGAAGAGGTCGGCAATACCAACAAAAAGATCCCTACGCTGGCCGATCGCGTTAGCTAGTCTCCCACTATTTGGCATGGTTGCCGCTTTTGGTATTGCACCAGACACCTCCTTGAAAGATGTGCCTGTGCAGCAAGTTGTCCTCAATCTTGATCTCCCCGAGACTTCCAGTTCTACGATCACCGATACCACTTTCTGGCGTCAGGAGCGTATCCAGCGAGGGGATACCGTTGCCGCACTGCTTTCTCGGTTTGAGGTGAATAATCTGGATGCAGCTAATTTCCTGCATGAGGCTAGAAATATCAAGGCCATGCATCAGTTGGTACCCGGCAGGATTGTCCATGCCCAGACCACTGAGAGGGGAGAGTTGCGCATGCTTCGCTACTTCCCTGGGGGTAGTGAGCAGTTTTTGATGGAAAAAACGGATGGTGCTTTCAAGCTAATCGAACAGCCGATTGAACTTGAGAAGCACGTCCAGATGAAGTCGGGTGTAATAAACAGTTCATTATTTGCCGCCACTGACAGTGCGGGTGTGCCCGATAACATCACCACCCAGATTGTCGACATCTTTTCTTCCGATATTGATTTTCATCGGGACTTGCGCAAGGGCGATCGATTCACCGTAGTCTATGAATCACTTCATAATGACGGTGAGCTTGCTAGAGCTGGACGGATACTGGCAGTTGAGTTTGTAAACCAGGGGACACCTTACAAGGCAGTATACTTTCAGGCGGATGATGGCAATAGCGGCTATTACGCCCCCGACGGCAAGAATCTACGCAAAGCATTTTTGCGCTCACCGCTGGAATTTTCTCGTGTCAGTTCAGGTTTCTCAAGCGCACGCTTTCATCCTGTGCTTCAAACCTGGCGGGCCCACAAGGGAGTCGATTATGCTGCTCCAACGGGCACAAAGGTTAAGGCGACTGCCAATGGCACTGTGGCATTCTCTGGATGGCAGAGTGGTTATGGCAATGTAGTCATCTTGCAACATCAAGGTCAATACACCACTGCTTACGGTCATTTGTCTGCTTTTTCCAAGGGCCTGCGGAAGGGGCAGCGTGTTAGCCAGAACGATGTAATCGGTTATGTCGGAGCGACCGGCATGGCAACTGGCCCACATCTACATTATGAATTCCGTGTCAGTGGTGTCCAGCGCGATCCGCTCCGCGTGGCTATGCCTGCAGCCATACCCATCCCGGCTCAAAATATGACAATATTCCACGAGAATACTAGGCCGCTGACAGCTCGGCTGGATATGCTACGCAATACCAATCTTGGATCCCTGGACTAGTCTAGAAGTCTGGGAGCGACTTGGCTACATAGCTGACGTCATCTGAATTGAAACCCATTTACTATATCGGCATCATGTCTGGTACCAGTCTGGATGGGATAGATGTGATTTTGTCGGACTCAAGTACATCCCTCCCCTCGGTAGCGTGCACCCATTACCTGCCATACGACAAGAATCTACGTCAGCAGATATTGGAGCTACACGAGCCTGGCAATGATGAACTGCACCGAGCGGCTGTTCTTAGTAATGAATTGGCCCGCAGCTATGCTGAGGCTGTGGTTGGTCTGCTCACAAAGAGTGGTGTCTCCCCGCAAGATGTCATAGCTATTGGTTGTCATGGTCAGACCGTACGACACTGTCCACAACCCGAGAGGAGCTACACGCTACAGTTGGGCAATGCCGCTTTACTGGCAGAGCTTACCGGCATCACTGTAGTGGCAGACTTCAGAAGCCGTGATATTGCAGCTGGCGGCCAGGGTGCCCCACTTGTGCCGAAGTTTCACCAAGCTTTGTTCACAGATCCGAAAAATCATCGTGTCATTGTTAATATCGGCGGGATTTCTAACCTTACCAGTCTTACACCGTCTGGAGAGGTTGCTGGATTTGATTGCGGCCCCGGCAATCTACTCATGGATGCATGGTGCCTGCGCCACCTGGGAGAGACGTATGATCAGGATGGCGCGTGGGCTAGATCAGGAAAAGTAATTCCAGAGTTGCTTGAGAGGCTCTTCGAATTGGAATTTTTTTCATTACCACCCCCGAAGAGTACTGGTCGGGAGTTATTTAATCTCTCCTGGCTGGAGGGTTATTTGTCTGGAATGGAGAAGCCAGAAGATGTGCAGTCGACTCTGTCGCAACTCACCACCTCAAGTATCGCCAACTCATTGCTGTCACATTTTCCGAGTGCCGTAGAAGTCTTTTTATGTGGTGGTGGGGCACGAAATACAGATCTAGTTGAGAGATTGCGGGCTTCATTACCAATGAAAAGAGTCGAGTTAACAGATGTGCTAGGTGTGGATGCCGATTGGCTGGAGGCATTCGCTTTCGCCTGGCTGGCGCAGCAGGCCATGGCGGGAGCTCCGGGCAACCTTCCCGAAGTAACTGGTGCAAGAGGCCCGAGAATTCTCGGGGCGATTTACCAAGCTTGAATTTTAGATTGAGATTGAAACCGCAGTATTACTGAGTAACTTCCCCATCAAGATAATCCAAAATGGGAGCTAGGCTACCATTTTGGATACAAACTTGTTCCGACGGGTTTTATGCTGAGAATGAAGAACCGCAACCACAGGTAGAAGCAGCACCTGGATTTTTAATCACGAATTGGGCACCCTCAGGATTTTCCTGATAATCAATTTCTGCGCCCACCAAGTATTGGAAGCTCATTGGGTCAATCAGCAGTTTCACCCCATTCTTCTCCATGACGGTATCGTCTTCATTAATCATCTCGTCAAAGGTAAAGCCGTACTTGAAACCAGAACAGCCGCCCCCGCTTACGAAAACTCTGAGTTTAAGTTCGTTGTTACCATCTTCTTCGATCAATTGTTTGACCTTGTCCGCCGCATTATTGGTAAAGATCAATGGGGAATGTATCTCGGTAAGTGAGCTTGTTTCGGTGACTGTATTCATGTTTAACTCTATGTGGATTAACTGAAAATATATATCCTGCTACTGAGCCAAGATCAGCCACTTATGGCCGGTGTGTCAGCGTCATTCGACAATGTAATCTCATCGGTCTTTTTAGCTTGGTCTACTCGGTCCTGATGGACTAATACACCCTCAACAGTTGCCCCGAGTTGAATTTCCAAGGCACGGTAATATACATCTCCAGACACCTTGGCCTTGGCTTGTAGCTCTAGGTATTCTACAGCATGCACCGGGCCGATCACGGTTCCATTAATGACCGCATGGGACACATGAATCTTACCCTCAACGCTCGCCTGATCACTTAGAACTAGCGTGCTGGGCTTGTCACCCATTGCGGTGATATCTCCACGGACGTGTCCATCTATACGTAAGCCGCCACTGAACGTGATGTCACCAGCGACGTGAGTGCCTATGCCGATGAGAGAGTCAATCTGGCTTTGGGGCTTGTTGGTCTTTTTTCCAAACATTCTATTCTTCCTTTACGAGGGTAGATTTACAACTTGTGTTAACTTTGGCTGCGCCATACCATTTTCGAAGACTCGTACTTGCAGGCTCTCCACTATGACGTCAGGCTGTAAGTGAAAACTTTTCTCCACTCGCTGATAAAATTTAAAGTTGACGCTAGATGTCTTTGAGGGGCTGTCATCTGGGAGAGGCATTGCCACTTTCCGCCCATTCTGCAGTAAATTGACTGTGAATTCTAGGTTCCCCTGGAAATCTTTGGTACGCTGTTTCCCCTGAACTAGCAAAAGACTATACCGAAACTCTCCAGAAGATTGCCCCCGAGTCAGTTTGAAATGATATACGGAGACACCGCTGCCGGCCATTTCGTTGCCTGACATGAATGTCTGCAAAAATGCCAGGTCTTCCTTCAACCGGATGCTCTCATCTCCCAGAGTCTTAACCTGTTTGACGAGGTCATCACGTGCCGCAACCTCCATCTGAGCGCGGCGTTCTAGTCCGATTGCTTCTATCCGAAGGGTTTCATTATCCTGCTGTAATTGCATATTTAATTTAGATAACCGGTCCAGTTCACTTGAAGCGCCTTGCATATCAAAATTTGCAAACTTACGTCCGGTATCATAAATGCCCAGATATAGCCCGAGACCCAGCGTGAATCCGATCACCACGATAATGGTTAGCCAGCGCAGATACCATGGAAAGTGTGGACGCACCGCTACTCGCGGGGCGGATATGCCAAATTTTTTCTTTAGAGATTTTACTATTGGCATCAGGGATTATAGCAAGGTGATCTCAGCGTATTTAAGGTAACAGTGCAACATGATCAATCGCAAGGGTTTCCGGCAGGCCAAACATGAGATTCATATTCTGTACGGCTTGGCCAGCAGCACCCTTGACCAGATTATCCGTCACCGATAGTACCACTACAGTATCGCTTCCCTGTGGACGATGTACCGCGATGCGACAGAGATTAGACCCTCTTACTGAGCGGGTTTCAGGATGGCTACCCATGGGAAGCACATCAACGAATGGTTCGTTGGCATAACGTTCCTCAAACAGGGACTGTAAATCAGCATCTGCGGTGAGTCTTGCATAGAGTGTGGCATGTATGCCGCGGATCATGGGCGTGAGGTGTGGGACAAATGTAAGCCCAACCGACTTTGCGGCCATATTAGATAGTCCTTGTCTAATTTCTGGTAGATGGCGGTGGCCAGGGACCCCATACGCCTTGAAATTGTCAGAAGCTTCGGCAAAAAGTGTGTGTACTTCTGCCTTGCGCCCCGCACCAGAGACACCTGACTTTGCGTCTGCGATAAGATGGTCCATATCCACGATGCCAGACTCTATCAAGGGAAGGAACCCCAGTTGCACCGCTGTAGGATAGCAGCCAGGATTGGCCACCAATCGAGCTTTCTTGATCTGATCTCGGTTGATTTCAGGCAGTCCATAGACAGCTTCTGCCACCAGCTCTGGACAAGAGTGGGTCATTCCATACCACTTTTCCCATTCTGTGACATCCTTGATACGAAAATCAGCAGCCAGGTCTATCACTCTCACACCTGCATCGAGCAGATGCTTAGTCTGCTGCATAGCAATACCATTGGGTGTGGCAAAGAACACCACCGAGCATTTTTCCAACGAGGCTTCGGCGGGGTCACAAAACTTAAGAGATACCCGTCCACGAAGACTGGGGAATAGATCCGATACGGGCATACCTGCTTCTTGGCGCGAGGTGATGGCCTCTATCTGTACCTCAGGGTGTTGAGAAAGAATCCGTAATAACTCGACGCCGGTATATCCGGTTCCGCCAACGATGCCAACTTTAATCATAAAATCCCCATGGTTCTGCTGAGCGAGCGTTATTTATTTCACAATCTGTAGACCTTGCTCTCTTTGCAGGGAAACGAAAAGAATTATATATATGACAAGAAACAAATAAGAAAGCGATTATAAGCACCAAACAAAAAAGCCGCCAGAAGTTGGCGGCTTTTCCGGGATACAAGAAAGGCTTAACGCTTGGAGAATTGCTTGCGCCGACGGGCTTTGCGCAGACCAACCTTCTTCCGCTCAACCTCACGCGCGTCGCGTGTAACCAGACCAGCCTTACTTAATACGGGCTTGAGTGTTGAATCAAAATCAATCAGTGCGCGGGTAATGCCGTGTCGCACCGCCCCAGCTTGACCGGACTCTCCGCCGCCATGGATATTAATCATGATGTCGAAAGTCGTAAGGTTGCCGGTTAATTCTAGCGGCTGACGGACCACCATGCGACCAGTTTCGCGTGAAAAATATTCGTCTACTGGCTTATCGTTGACCGTTATCGCGCCTCTACCAGGCTTGAGGAAAACTCGCGCTACGGCGCTTTTTCGCCGACCGGTGCCATAGTTATAATTTGCGCTCATATGTTAATTTCTGACCTCGAGTTGTCGCGGTTGTTGTGCCGCGTGGGGATGGGTAGAGCCAGCATAAACCTTCAATTTTTTGAGCATTGCATAACCCAGTGGACCTTTAGGTAACATCCCCTTAACCGCTTTTTCCAAGGGTCGTCCGGGAAAGCGTGCATGCATCTTGGTAAAGTTGGTCTGGTAAATGCCGCCTGGGTAGCCGCTGTGTCGGTAATAAATCTTGTCTTCCGCCTTATTGCCGGTTACTCGCAGCTTGTCGACATTGACCACTACGATAAAATCACCGGTATCCACATGCGGAGTAAATATAGGCTTATGTTTGCCGCGTAAACGGTGTGCGATATCGGCTGCGAGTCGACCCAGCACCTTGTCGGTGGCGTCTATTACGAACCAGTCGTGTATTACTTCGTGCGGTTTAGCTGAAAAGGTTTTCACAAAGCCTGCCTTGCATGTTCAAAGAAAGCCGCAAATTCTATGTCAGACGGGGACGAATGTCAAACATCCCCGTCTTTTTAGACTGTGTACTCAGAGCTACGATCATAGTCAATGATAGCACTCATCAATAAATCACCCGGACATTCTCTGTCTGGAAATGCGCTGACAGCGATTGTAGTAAGCCATCTTGCAGATTTACTTGCCATGCGTCGCCAAGTTCAAGTTCGCATACGGCACCTTGGTTACGGTAGATCACTGTTACTGGGCAATAGTTACGGTTGTCGCTAAAGTTCGTATTGGGGCCGTCGGGATTGCTATTCATACGATAAGGCGCAAGCAGTTCTCTAAGTTTGCCGGCGTTTAACAAGCCATTACAGTTGAGTTTCATACTTTTAGCGTGGCGTGAGCGAGCGTCAGCCAAATTATATAATTTATCGGCGATAATGCGGAGTGTACCTCCACTCTCTTCATCGCCCCCTTTAGTATTTACCTTGGCCTCTACTAGCAGCAACTGGTCCTCTTTGAGTGAATTTTTGAGAGCGTCAAAGAGTTCGCTATATACGACCATCTCGACCCGTGCATTACCATCATCAAGTACGATTATCCCCATCTTTCCTCGTCGGGTCATCTGTGTTCGGATGGCGTAAATAATACCTGCTAGAAGCTGAGGCTCCCGTTGGGGATTTAACTGGTCGAGCCGGGTGTGAACGAAATTTTTTAGTTCATCTGCATAGGCGTGAAACGGGTGGCCACTTAAATAGAATCCCAGCGCCAGTTTTTCATTTTGCAGCATCTCCTTCTCTGGCCATTGTGGTACATCAATCAATTGGGGTTGCTCTGTTGCCCCATCACCCTCGCCAAATAGACTCACTTGGGTGGCAGCGCGGCTGATCTGTTCGGCAGACTCGAGTGCGATACCAACTGATGCCAATAGGCTAGCGCGATGGGTATTGATGGAATCAAATGCGCCGGCACGGATGAGCGATTCCAATACGCGTCGGTTAACGATACGCTTGTCTACCCGCCGGCAGAAATCGAATAGATTGGTATAGGGGCCTTCCCGGTCCCGCGCCCCGATGATGGATGTTATTGCTGATTCGCCTGTTCCCTTTATTGCACCTAAACCATAGCGTATGGTTTTATTATTCATAGGCACGAACCGATAGCCGGACGAGTTAATATCAGGCGGCAGAATGGTGAGACCATTGCTAATGCCGTCCTCAAAGAATGAATGTACTTTATCAGTGTCATCCATATCGGCCGACAGGGTGGCGGCCATGAATTCTGCTGGGTAATGTGACTTAAGGTAAGCAGTTTGAAATGCAATTAGGGCGTAAGCCGCTGCATGTGACTTGTTAAAACCGTAGCCAGCAAACTTCTCCATTAGACCAAAGAGTTCTGCTGCCTTTCGATCAGACAGGCCGTTATTAATTGCGCCAGCAACGAAGATATCTCGTTGTTGAGCCATCTCCTCGACTTTTTTCTTGCCCATTGCACGTCTCAGCAGGTCTGCGCTGCCTAGGCTATAGCCGCCAATTACCTGGGCAATTTGCATTACTTGCTCCTGGTAGATCATCACGCCATAAGTGGGGCCGAGTATGGGTTGCAAGCGCGGGTCAAGATACTCCACCCGTTTGCCATGTTTGCGTTCTGTAAATTCAGGGATCAAGTCCATTGGCCCAGGGCGATATAGGGCAACCAGGGCGATGATATCTTCGAAGCAGTCTGGCCTCGTCTTCTGCAGCAGATCTTTCATGCCACGTGATTCAAATTGGAATACCCCCACGGCATTGCCCTGTCGTAATAGAGCATAAGTGGCGGGGTCATCCAGAGGAAGTTTTTCCAAGTGGAAGATTTCAGAATCTTTGGTCTCGATCTGAGCCGTGCCTTGATCGACTGTTGTATTAGTGGGGCCAGTCTTTTGATTTCTCCCTTCCGTGTCCAGCTGTCTGATGTACCTGACGGTCCAGTCCAGTATGGTCAGGGTTCTCAATCCAAGAAAATCAAACTTTACTAATCCAATCCTCTCCACGTCATCCTTGTCCAGCTGACTTACGGCTGAATTACCCGATTCCGCGCAGTAGACCGGACAGAAGTCCGTGATCTTTCCCGACGCGATCAGTACTCCACCAGCGTGGGTTCCTACATTGCGGGCAATTCCTTCGAGCCGTTGAGCGAGTTCTAGCAGGTCACGCACACCCTCCTCCTGCTGAGCGCGCTGATTTAATTGGGGCTCTATGTCGCGCGCCTTTTTTAAGGTCATGCCGATTTCAAATGGGATTAGTTTCGCTAACTGATCGACAAAGTTATAAGGCAGGTCTAGAACCCGTCCAACATCACGAATGACAGCTTTTGCCGCCATGGTGCCGAAAGTGACGATCTGCGAAACACTCTCAGATCCGTACTTCTGCTTCACATATTCGATTACATGCTCACGCCCGTCTTGGCAGAAATCGATATCAAAGTCTGGCATGGATACCCGCTCAGGATTGAGAAAGCGCTCAAATAGCAAGTCATAGCGGAGTGGGTCCAGATCAGTAATTCCGAGAGAGTATGCGACCAGAGATCCTGCGCCAGAACCCCGCCCCGGGCCTACCGGAACCCCATTATGCTTGGCCCAATTAATGAAATCGGCGACTATCAAGAAGTATCCGGCGAATCCCATCTGAATGATGGTGGACACCTCAAAGTCAAGTCGTGTGCGGTACTTTGGTAACTGCGCATCACACATGTCAGCATCAGGAAAGAGGGTACGCATACGCTCTTCCAGGCCAGTCAATGCCTGGTCGTGAAGATACTGTTCCAGGCTTTCATTGTGGGGGGTGGGGAATAGTGGCAGATGATTAACGCCCAACTCCAATATTAAGTTGCAGCGCTTGGCGATTTCTACGCTGTTGGCAAGTGCTGCAGGAATGTCGGCGAATAGCTCCAACATTTCCGTCTGGGTCTTGCAGTATTGTTGATCAGTGAAATTCTTTGGTCGGCGACGGTCACCCAGAACATAGCCTTCTGCGATGCATACTCGAGCTTCGTGTGCCTTGTAATCATCGGGACTTAGAAATTGTACCGGCTGTGTTGCCACCACCGGCAGTTGCAAGCTCGAAGCAAGCACTAATGAGCGCTGTACAAGGGCTTCTTCATTAGGGGAACTTGTCCGCTGTACTTCAATATAAAAACGCTCGGGAAATAGTTGCGCCCAGTCACGTGCCAGCACCTCAGCCTGGATTGGATTGTTTTGTACTAAGGCTAGGCCGATATCGCCAATATGGGCGCCGGACAGAGCGATTAATCCATCTGATCCACTATCGGTTTTGTTAAGCCAGGATTTACGAATCTCAGGTCGTCCGCGGTGCTGGTTCTCACGATAGGCGCGCGATAGAAGGCGACACAGTAGCAGGTACCCAACGTGGGATTGGCATAGAAGCAGCAAGCGTGAGGGTTTATCTCGGTCAGCCTCGTTAGTGATCCAGACATCGCATCCGATAATTGGTTTTATTCCATGATCACGCGCCGCCTGGTAAAACTTCACCATCCCGAACAGATTTGAAAGGTCGGTCAATGCAAGTGCAGGCATACCCTGGGATACCGCTTGCGCAACAACAGCATCGATACGGACGATACCGTCAACGATGGAGTATTCGCTATGAAGGCGCAGGTTGATGAAATTAGGGGAAGCGGACATGGTGTTACAATTCAGCGCTGAGTGATCTGTATTTGATTGTGGTTAATTCTATTTTGTGACTAATTTTCAACGAAATATAAACGTTGAAATTCATTATTAATTCTACACCATGTTGAAAGCCCCTGAACTTTTACTCCCTGCTGGTTCGCTCGATAAAATGCGCGCCGCGTATGCCTTTGGTGCAGATGCGGTTTATGCCGGTCAACCGCGGTATTCCATGCGCGCCCGTAACAATGAATTTGGTTTGGAGCAGATACGCACGGGGATCGCTGAAGCGCATTCGATAGGTAAGAAATTTCTCGTTGCCAGTAATATCATTCCACACAATGCGAAAGTAAAGACTTACTTGGCTGACATGGAGCCTGTGATAGCTATGAAACCGGATGCACTGATCATGGCCGATCCCGGACTCATTATGTTGGTTCGGGAGAAATGGCCGGAAGTGCCGATACATCTATCCGTTCAAGCCAATACGGTTAATTATGCTGGGGTAAAGTTTTGGAAAAAAATGGGATTGACACGGGTAATCCTGTCGCGCGAATTGTCACTCGATGAAGTTGAAGAGATTCGCCAGTTGTGTCCAGATATGGAGCTGGAAGTTTTTGTTCATGGCGCATTATGTATCGCTTATTCAGGACGTTGTCTCTTGTCAGGGTATTTTAATCACCGCGACCCTAACCAAGGTACTTGCACTAATTCTTGCCGATGGGATTACAAGGTTAAGTCAGCTGAAGAAGATGCCAGCGGCGACATACGGGACGTGCAAAAGATTGATTTTGATTTTAATCAGGCGCTCACGCAATCAAATGGGGAATCTGGTTTCCTCGCAAGTGGAGGTGGGAGTGATGCGATTAAACGTCACCCTGCCGCCGACCAGGTCTATCTGATCGAAGAGAAAGAACGTCCAGGTCAGTTGATGCCCATCATGGAAGATGAGCATGGGACCTACATTATGAATTCTAAAGATCTTCGAGCCGTAGAGCACGTTGAGCGTTTAGTCCGAATCGGCGTGGATTCACTAAAAATTGAAGGACGTACCAAGTCAGTATATTACGTTGCTCGTACTGCGCAGGTTTATCGTAAAGCAATAGACGACGCGGTATCAGGAAATCCTTTGGACCCCACTTTGCTAGGCGAGTTGGAGGGACTGGCTAATCGCGGCTATACGGATGGTTTTTACCAACGGCATCATGCCAGCGACACGCAGAATTATCTGCGGGGGCATTCGGAATCGAATCGGAGCCAGTATGTGGGTGACATTACTAGTTTCGACGTAGTCAGCGGAATGGCTGAGGTGCTTGTGAAGAACCGCTTTCAGGTCGGTGATCGGCTGGAAATCATTCACCCCTCCGGCAATAGAGTGATTGAACTTACGAATATGCAAAGCCCAAATGGTGAATCGGTTCAGGTCGCACCGGGCAGCGGGTACCGGGTCAAGATCCCCTTGACAGGCAATATTGAAAAAGCTCTCGTAGCTAGGCTGCTGTGATTGTTAGCTACAGATTATGATCGTATTTGGAATAAGTGCCATCAGAATTCAGTCGGGAGTACTTCGACCGACTTGATTTTGGAAGAAGTTGATTACCCTTTTCGGTAGCCACGTTAATCTGCCAGGAAATGGCGAACTCAAGAATCCCGCGTGCCCCCCTTGTTCGGGAAATTCCAGCGTAACTGCAGATGAAACATCCGCTTTTGTCGGTAGTGCGGAGGAGGGCATGAAGGGATCATTGAGGGCGTTGATAACCAAAGTGGGTACTTGAACGTGCTTGAGCCACTGCTTGCTACTGGACTGTCTCCAGTACTCGTCGGTGTTTTGAAACCCGTGTAGCGGCGCGGTTACGGCATTATCAAATTGATATATTGTAGTGCATGCGGCTACTGCGGCAGCATCAAGCGAACCTGGGAAACGAGCGATTTTATCCAGAGCTTTGAATTTTAGCGTATCAAGAAAGTGACGAGTATAGACT
>CAJBQQ010000163.1 GCA_903957805.1 uncultured Pseudomonadota bacterium
AGCTCATCCAGCAGCCAAGTAGTCGCATCGACACCGGTATCTGCGGCGAGAAGTATGCTCTCCAGTTCATCATAGAGAGCAGCATCTATCCTCCCTCCGCCAAATAGGCCAGACACCTGCCTACCTAGGCTGTTCCGCGCCTGTTCGAGGCCCCGCTTGGCTCTAGTCGCCCAGTTGCTGGGCGCGAGCTCGGTCGGGGCGGGACTATTTTTGGACTTGATGAAACTTAACATTCTGTTAGGCTGTCACACTTGATGATTCACTCACAGCAATTTTATTCTGTTTGCTCTAGATTAGGTTATTAAAAAATGAGTCACAATCACCGCGCATCCATTCTATCTCTCGGCTTGAAGATTGCCCTGGCGGCAATGACATCGCTCGTTATCCCGCTCTCATCCGGGGCCTATGCCAACCCCCACGAATTCAAACTTGCTAATGGGCTCAAACTGATCGTCAAGGAGGATCACCGTTCACCGGTAGTGATCTCGCAAATTTGGTACAAAGCAGGCAGCATTGATGAACTGAACGGCGCCACCGGGGTTGCCCATGTTCTGGAACATATGATGTTCAAGGGGACAGAGAGAGTTCCTGGCGGCGAGTTCTCCAAACGCATCGCAGCAGCAGGCGGGAGAGAGAATGCCTTCACTGGGCGTGACTACACCGCATACTTCCAGCAATTACATAAATCCCGATTGCCGTTAGCGATGGAACTCGAGTCAGACCGGATGCGTAACCTGATACTGACAAAGGAAGAGTTCTCCAAAGAGATACAGGTTGTAATGGAAGAGCGTCGGCTACGTACTGATGACAAGCCTCATGCGCTGGTACACGAAAAGATGATGGCCGCGGCCTACCAAGCACACCCCTATCAACGCCCGATCATCGGCTGGATGAATGATCTGGAAAACATGCGCGTACGTGACGCAAAGGAGTGGTACGACCGCTGGTACGCCCCCAATAATGCCATATTGGTGGTGGTCGGAGACGTCAAACCGAAAGAAGTATTCGCTCTTGCGCAGAAGTATTATGGTGGGATCATGCCTCGCCCCCTGGTACCTCTGGCCCTTCGTAAACCGCAGACTGAACCCGTCCAAGTAGGAATCAAACGGCTAACGGTTAAGGCTCCGGCAAAACTACCCTACCTGACCATGGGCTATCACGCGCCGACATTACGCAACGCCAGCTCGGACTGGGAGCCCTATGCACTGGAAATGCTGGCAGGGGTGCTGGATGGTAATGAATCTGCGCGCCTCAATAAGGAACTGGTGCGTGAACGTCGCATCGCCAACTCGACCGGCGCAGGTTACGATTCCACTGCGCGCGGCCCCGGGATGTTCTATCTTTATGGCACGCCCAGTGAGGGGAAAACCACTTCGGATTTGGAGACTGCATTACGCGGCGAGATGGAGAAACTCATTCTAGACGGCGTCACCGAAGAGGAGCTCGCGCGGGTCAAGGCGCAAGTGGTGGCCAGCCACGTTTTCAGACTGGACTCAATGTTTTATCAGGCGATGCAGATCGGCCAACTTGAAAGTGTCGGACTGTCTTACCGTGACCTTGAGGTAATGGTAAAAAAATTGCAGGCCGTCACCGCCGAGCAGGTACGCGAGGTAGCAAAGAAATATGTAAAGGATGATAGCCTGACCGTGGCGGTCCTCGATCCCCAGCCACTGGAACAAAAACTCCCCTCCGCGGGGAGTGGTGGATTAAGACATTAAAAACAATTAAGTAAACCCATAAGAATTCATTAGAGAGACTCCCGATGCAAGTTACACGTTTATTGGTCGTCCTGCTGTTATCGATTTATTCCCAACTAGCGCTTGCAACACTGCCAATCCAGCTCTGGCAGACATCCGCCGGCACCTGGGTATATTTTGTCGAAAGCCGAGGCTTGCCGATACTCGATATCAGCGTGGATTTTGACGCAGGCAGCAGCACCGATACACCGGAAACCTCGGGACGTGCCAACCTGACATTGCAACTTCTCAGTCTTGGAGCGGGCGGCCTGTCTGAAGATCAGATCGCCAAGTCGCTCGCCGATGTTGGCGCTGAACTGGGCGGGCGTTTCGATCAGGATCGTGCGGGCGTTTCGTTACGAACCCTGAGCAGCACGCGCGAACGCAATCAGGCGCTCGACATCCTCGGTCGAGTGATACAGCGCCCCGAGTTTCCTGAAGATGTACTCGAGCGTGAACGAACGCGAGTGATCACGGGGCTAAAGGATGTTGACACCAAACCGGACCACATCGCCAACCACACCTTAAAGAAAATGCTCTACGGCAGCCATCCTTATGGATTACGCAGCTCTGGAGAGATCGCCAGTCTAGAGCTATTGCAACGCAAGGATCTGTTGGAGCTCTATCAGTCCCGTTACCTTGCAGCCAGTGCAGTGATCTCTATCATGGGTGATGTGAGTCGTGTTGAAGCGGCCGCTATTGCTGAGGCCCTGACTCAGGACTTACCACCAGGGAAATTGAACGTCACATTACCGGCAGTGGTCGCCCCGGTGGCAGAGACCCGAAGAATCGCTCATCCTGCGAGCCAGAGTCATATCATTCTCGCCTACCCGGGATTGCGTCGTGACGACCCCGACTTCTTCCCTCTGGTTGTTGGCAACTACATACTTGGTGGTGGCGGGTTTGTATCCCGTCTGATGCAAGAAATTCGCCAGAATCGTGGCCTGGCCTACAGCGTCTACAGCAGCTTCTCTCCGCTCCGGCAAGAGGGTCCATTTGAGATCGGCCTTCAAACCAAGAAGGAACAGTCAGAAGAGTCCCTCAGGATAACGCAACAAGTGCTGGCCAAGTTCATTGCCGGCGGCCCAACACAAAAAGAACTGATCTCAGCCAAGCAAAACATTATCGGCGGATTTCCGCTAAGGCTCGATAGCAACAAGAAAATCGTCGATCACCTCGCAATGATTGGCTTCTATAATCTACCCCTCACCTATCTGGACGACTACGTTAAAGCGATCGGGAAGGTGACGACACTGCAGGTTAAGAAGGCCTTTCAACGTCGAATTAAGCCGGAGGGAATGGTGACGGTGGTCGTGGGGGCGGTTGAAAAAAAATAAGAACATCGTTTCAAAGATTTTTTTAGCGCCAGCCAAATACCTTTCCCGGAATTCATTTCTGCGTGCGCCCGATTCAAAATAAGGTTCGCATCATTGGCGGCAAGTGGCGTAGCCGGATCATTACTTTTCCTGGCAACCCTGATCTTCGCCCCACTCCTGATCGGGTACGCGAAACACTCTTTAACTGGATTGGGCAGGACTTGAGCGGCAAGGCATGCCTCGACCTTTTCTCGGGTAGCGGGGCATTAAGCTTCGAGTCTGCATCTCGGGGGGCATTACGGGTAGTAGCAGTCGAGTCCGACCCCAAGATAGTGCACGCACTACAAGTAAATTTGCAAAAACTCGGGGCGGAGGGAGTGGAGCTCGTTGCGATCGATGCAATAAAATTCCTTGCTTCTGATCATCGCACGTTCGACATAATTTTTCTCGATCCACCTTACCGTCTTGAGTTGTTGCCAGAGTTGCTACGTCTTCTTCCATCACACCTTGCTGAAGATGGTCTGGTCTATATTGAGGCTGAGACTCTCCCCGTGTTAGCAAGTGAATGGCAGGTCTGGCGGAGCGGAAGAGCGGGCATGGTGAGTTATCAGCTGTTAAAATTGGCGACAAATGGATAAAGCTATCTATCCCGGCACTTTTGATCCCTTCACGCGCGGACACGAAGATATAGTCCGACGCGCGTCACGGCTGTTCGATCGGGTGGTGGTGGCGGTCGCTGCCAGCAGCGGCAAAAAACCATTGTTCACTTTGGATGAGCGGGTTCAAATGTCGAGACAAGTACTGGCGGACTGCCCCAATGTGGAGGTAATAGCTTTTTCTGGTCTGTTGATGGAGTTCTTGAAAGAACAAGATGCCAGAGTGATTCTGCGCGGACTACGCGCGGTTTCTGATTTTGAATATGAGTTTCAGATGGCAGGGATGAACCGCAGTATGTATCCCGATGTTGAAACCATGTTCATGACCCCATCAGAGCAGTACATGTTTGTTTCTGCCACAATTGTGAGGGAAATCGCTCTGCTGGGGGGTGATGCCGATAAGTTTGTACATCCTCTGATTGCTACGCAGCTGCGTAGCAAAGCCGGCAAATAATACTGTGGAGGACTAGTTGGCGCTGCTAATTACGGATGAATGTATCAACTGCGATGTATGCGAGCCAGAGTGCCCCAATGATGCGATTACGCAGGGCACGGAAATCTACCTCATCAATTCTGCTCTATGCACCGAGTGCGTGGGTCACTATGACACACCACAATGCATCGAAGTATGCCCGGTGGACTGCATCATCATCAACTCGAACAGTATCGAAAGCAAACAGCAGTTACAAGAAAAGTATCTTGCACTCACCGGGCAGCAAGGGCAGCAATCTCCTCAGGGATAAGGTAGCGCCTCGGCCCGAAAATCGCCGTACCCACCCGGACCATGGTCGCACCCTCCGCAAGAGCGATGTCCATATCTTCTGACATTCCCATAGAAAGGGTGTCAAGCTCGTAACCATCCCGCTTGAGCTGTTCAAACAATTCCCGCAGCAGGTGAAACTGGCTACGCTGCAATGCGGTAGCGGTAGTAAGCTCTGGAACGGCCATCAATCCCCGTAACTTTAGGTGGGGCAGATTAACTACATGAGCTGCTAGAGCCGCCAACTCTTCAGGCTCTACTCCGCTCTTACTATCCTCTCCGCTCACATTCACTTGCAGGCAGATTTGTAACGGTGGCAGTGATTCGGGTCGGTCTTTCGACAATCGATCGGCAACCTTTGCCCTGTCCACGCCGTGAACCCAGGCAAAGTTCTCTGCAATGCGTCTTGTTTTATTGCTCTGTATCGGGCCAATGAAGTGCCACTCAATCGGCAAATCAACGAGGGCAGGCATCTTTGCCAGGGCCTCCTGCAGATAGTTTTCACCGAAAATGGTTTGCCCGGCAACCCAAGCCTCTCGCAGTGCGTCAGCCGGATTGGTCTTGCTCGCTGCCAGCAGAGTGATCTCGTCCGGCTGGCGGCCGATGGATTGTGCAACTCTGACAATACGATCTTTTACGGTCTGTAAGTTTGAAGCGACTGTTGTCATAATCTGCGCAGTTATCCTACGCTCCTGAATTGGCTCATCGTATGATGGAGCATCACTGCGAATATACTAGATCTAGTCGCCCGCCCGGTCAAGAATAAAGCCTCGTATCAATACCGTCACTCTGCACAGAAGACGCCATCACCGACCCCTCATCTGGCCTCTTTTAGATAAATGCTCCGGGCGTTCTAGATACACACCTCCGTCAATCTCATCTCGTCCCTAAAGGGGTTTCCCATTGACTGGTTTGCTCAGACAGATTAGAATCCGCGTTTTTTGAAATACAGATAATGTTAGGTCTGACTGCTCAGGCTTGTTTCTGGAGACTAGGGGATAAGCACTTCCTAGTAAATGAGAGAAAATAGCTCATCTGAAAGTACACTTTCAGAATCCTCAGTATCACGCCATACAAGTCAGATTTCTGATATACGCTGAATATGCCTTGGATAAGAAACAAACCAGTGCGCACTATTATGCGCTGGCAACTGATTGTTACCGCAGTGATGGTACTTATCCTCACTCCGTTGTGGGGACTTCACGGTGCAGTCTCAGCGTTTCTCGGAGGAGTCGTTAGCATTGTCGCTGCTGCTGCTTATGCAACAATTGTTTCACGGTACCATGGGACTACCATCACCGGCGCACTGAAGACCGCATTAAGAGCGGAAGCCGTAAAAATCGTAACGATGGTTGCCCTGCTCTGGTTGGTGCTAACGTTTTACAAGGATGTTGTCGCGGTAGGTTTTATTGGAACATTCGCCATCACTGTTCTAGTCTTCGGTATGGCGTTATTTGTTCCAGACGATACGAGAGTAGCCCCACAAATCAAATAGTTTGAACAGACACTAAATAACAATGGCCTCAGGCGCAGAACTCACCCCAACGTCGTACATGAACCACCATCTCACCAACTTGACGAGCTCAGTTGGTGAAGGTGCATTCTGGACATTGCATGTTGATACGCTCGTGATGTCTCTACTGCTTGGCATCCTCAGCTTCGGATTCTTGTGGTCTGTTGTACGCGGCGCAACCTCCGGAGTTCCTAGCAAACGTCAGGCCTTTGTTGAACTGGCCGTTGAATTTATCGACGACCAAGTTAAAAGCACTTTCCACGGCGATCGTCACGCATTCGTTGCTCCGGCTGCTCTCACAGTATTTGTGTGGGTGCTCATGATGAATGCGATGGATCTTCTCCCGATAGATATCATGGCCCTGATCTACGAACAGCTCGGCCTACATAACTGGCGTAGCGTACCCACCAC
>CAJBQQ010000164.1 GCA_903957805.1 uncultured Pseudomonadota bacterium
CCTTCAAGGCGTCCTCTGTGAATGGAGTGAATCCGAAGTTTAGCCGAGATTACCGTACCAACCAATGACTATTTCAGGCTGGCAGTTCAAGCCAAAACTATGGCCCACCTTAGCCGCAATCATAGTCATCGTGATTATGGCGTTACTCGGCAACTGGCAAGTATCGAGAGCTCAAGAGAAAGAGGAGAGACAGGAACGGCTTGACCAATTATCTCAACAGCCCGCTGTAACTGTTCCGACTGTTTTAGTAGAATTAGAAGATCTCAAGTATAGAAAAGTTGAAGCGCGTGGTACGTATATAACCGCTCATACGATATACCTGGACAATAAGATTTACAAAGGGATGGCGGGTTACCATATCGTCACGCCACTCAAGCTAGATGAGAGCGCTGTACATGTTCTAGTTAACCGTGGATGGATTGCAGCCGGGAGAGACCGCGGGAAGTTACCCGAGATTGTCAGCCCAAGCGAGGTGGTAACGGTGTCAGGAATCGCAATATCACCGCCACAAAAAACGCTAGAGCTTTCGAAGGATACGGTGTCTGGGCAAGTCTGGGAGAACCTCCTTTTGGAGCGGTACAAGGAGGCAACAGGACTGGCCTTGCAACCCATAGTAATACAACAACTGGATGAGATAAAAGACGGCCTGGTGCGGAAGTGGGACCGTCCGGATTCAGGGTCTGCTAGGAACTGGGGCTATGCATTTCAGTGGTATGCAATGGCCCTAACGATCTTGATAATTTATTTGGTGCTAAGTGTCAAACGTGAGCATTCCGAAAAGAAATAACCATAAACTGCTGATTATAATAGTGATGTTGTGTGCGCCGGTCGCCATATCATACTTTCTATTTTTCTCAGGAATACGGCCAGCGAGCGTAAACTACGGCGCGTTAATGGAAGTCACTCCACTGCAAGGGAGTGCATTGAATCAGGCGGATGAAACGATCTTCCGTATCCGGCAATTACGTGGGAAATGGGTACTCTTGTCGGTAGGTTCATCCACATGCGACGAGAAATGCAACAAAAGCCTCTACTTTATGCGTCAGGTCCGCACGATGCAGAATGCTGAGAAGAGTCGGATAGAGCGGGTATGGCTGATAGATGATGGTGAGCCACCACAGAATCTACAACTCGCAGAGGACTATAAGGGGATGCTCTTTATCAACGCAAAGGATAGCAAGCTGCTTGAAGAGCTCCCTGCGGTAGAATCGGTACGGGATCATATTTACATGATAGATCCATTGGGAAATTTAATGATGCGATTCCCTAAAGATCCTGACCCAATACAGATGGCAAAAGATATAAAACGGCTTCTCAAGGTCTCGCAGATAGAACACGCTCTGAATATGCCGGGAACAAAGCACTAAGGAAAAAGCGTGGGAGATGCAGGCTCTAGTTTAATTGGTAAAATCAACAAGAGAAGTAAAAAAAAGAGTAAAGATTAAGAGATGATCGGTCAGAAAGTATTAAAATGACGAGCAAATCAGATAAAAACCCTATCAAGGATAGGAGAAACCAACAACATGGCAACTAGTATAGTTTGGCAGCATACGGCATCACGTATGCAGCAATTTTATCAATTGACCAAGCCACGGGTCGTATCACTCATTGTCTTTACGGCAATCATTGGGATGTTCCTCTCCGTTCCAGGAGCGGTTCCCTTAGACGCGCTGATATTTGGCACGATTGGAATTGCTTTGGTGGCGGGTGCTGCTGCTGCTGTCAATTGTCTTGTAGAACAGAAGATGGATGCGGTCATGGCACGAACACGCGGAAGGCCACTGCCTCAGGGGACAGTAACATCACCTGAGACCTTTTTCTTCTTGGCATTGGTAGGTGGTTCAGGACTCTATATATTGCATGAGCTCGTGAACCCTCTCACCATGTGGCTCACCCTAGCGACATTCGTGGGATATGCCATTATCTACACGGTGATCCTGAAGCCACTGACCCCTCAAAACATTGTTATCGGTGGAGCCTCGGGAGCAATGCCACCGGTACTCGGTTGGGCGGCAGTGACAGGAGAAGTTTCAGCAGATGCACTGATCTTATTCCTGATCATTTTTGCATGGACGCCACCGCATTTCTGGGCGCTCGCCCTCTATAGAAAACTAGAGTACGCGAAGGCTGGTATGCCGATGCTGCCGGTGACGCATGGAGATGAATATACCCGTCTACAAGTATTGCTATACACGCTGATACTGATCGGCGTGACATTAATGCCATTCGCCACCAAGATGAGCGGGATGATATATCTGAGCGGGGCATTAGCACTGGACGCAGTATTCTTGTACTACGCGATAAAGATTTACCGTGACTACAGTGATCAACTCGCACGTAAAGCCTTTCGATACTCGATCATATACCTAGCAGCGTTATTCGCCGTGCTGCTGGTAGACCAC
>CAJBQQ010000165.1 GCA_903957805.1 uncultured Pseudomonadota bacterium
CAAGTGCGGATTCGAGTCGAGCGGTCTATTCGTGATGGATGGATCCAGACGCAGCAATCACGGTAATGCTTACTTCACCGGATTTGGAAGGACTAAGCGTATCGTCTTCTTCGATACCCTCCTCTCCCGTCTCGACCCACCCGAAATCGAGGCCGTTCTGGCCCATGAGCTAGGACACTTCAAGCGCCGTCATGTGATCAAGCGCATCATATTAAGCTTCATCATGAGCCTGGTCTTCTTGTGGGGTCTGGGGCAGTTGATGCAGCAGGAGTGGTTCTACCAGGGGCTCGGTGTGGATGTTCAGTTCATTCCCTCGACCGCGATGGCACTGTTACTTTTTTTTCTGGCGATGCCGGTATTCACTCTCCTCCTTCAACCCCTGTCGAGTCTGTATTCACGTAGGCACGAGTTTGAGGCGGATGAGTATGCAGCAGACAAGTCCTCCGCCAATGATCTGATTCGAGCACTGGTAAAGCTCTACCAGGATAATGCATCCACACTCACGCCAGACCCCCTACACTCAGCATTCTATGACTCTCATCCGCCCGCTTCTTTAAGGATTGCCCACCTTCAGAAGTTGGCTCATCGCTAATCCGAAATGACTTGTAGGAGCCCACATGAATAATCCCGTCTGCGATCTTGCTACCAAGCAATGCAAGCCCTGTGAGGGCGGTGTCCCACCACTCAGTTCCAACGAGATTGCATCCCTTCTGCCACAGATTGAGGGTTGGGAACTCCTCGAACAGAGGATTTGGAGGGGATACGACTTTAAGAATTATTACCAGACGATGGCATTCGTCAACGCGATCGCATGGATCTCTCACCGAGAGGATCATCACCCCGATATCACGGTCGGATACAATCACTGCCGTGTGGAGTACACCACCCATGCTGTAGGTGGACTATCTGAAAATGATTTCATCTGTGCGGCGAAGGTGGATGCCCTCTTTAAGATTTGAGTACGATCCACAAAAAATCGCCTGACGCGACCCCACCCACTGCAGGACAGATCGTCGCCGCATTCGGTCGACATTACTTAGTTGAAACAGCTCACGGATCGACTCTATCCTGCGTGATGCGGGGCAAGAAGGGAGGTGCTGCCTGCGGTGACCGAGTATTGATTCAGCCCACAACCACAGGTCAGGGTGTGATCGAGAGCATTCTCCCTCGTAGTTCACTGCTATATCGTAGCGATGCCTATCGTGAAAAACTGATCGCAGCCAATGTGACCCAGATCATCATCGTTGTGGCAGCCGTTCCGAGCTTTAGTGAAGAACTGGTAAACCGTTGCCTCGCAGCTGCAGAGAGCCAACGCATCAAGGCACTGATCGTCCTTAATAAGTCCGACCTCGCTGAACCAACACGTGTCGCCGCGTCCACACTCTTACTCTACCGTGAGCTCGGATATCCACTCCTACAAATCAGCGCCAAGACAGACGTCGCCTCGATGCTGCCACATCTGCAAGGACACCTCAGCGTCTTGGTCGGACAGTCGGGTATGGGTAAGTCAACACTCATCAATGCACTCATCCCGGAAGCGGAACGTGCAACCGCTGAGATCTCGGTCGCACTCGATACCGGGCGCCATACCACCACCCACGCACGACTCTATGAGATTGATCCGGATACTCGTCTGATCGACTCACCCGGCATGCAGGAGTTTGGTTTACATCACATCGATGGGGCTGACCTGGCTTGGGGTTTTGTGGAGTTCCATCCCTACCTAGGTCAGTGCAGGTTTAGTAACTGCCACCATACCGGTGAGCCCGGTTGCGCGCTGGATAGCGCGTCAAAGACTGGAGAGATCAACCCACGTCGTCTTGTCTTCTACCGTAAGTTGATCTCATCCCTCGGAGCTGCACTGAGGAAGTAAGTTCTAACGTCTCAGTATGAGACGGCAGGTCCTTCAACCCACAAGCAATCTGAAATCAAGCACATCCCACCGAACTCTTTTAACTTCGGGCTCAGCGCCGTGACCACTTTCTGTGACTGATCCTCTTGGCAGGCGAGTATCACCATTGCATTCTCCTCTTGCAGAAAAAGACCATCCGGCCGTCTCTCACCACGTGAACCGAGACCACCCGCATTCTTGATGAAGCTATATCCACGCACCCCAGCTGATTCCAGCAGTGCGATCAGGTCATTCAGATTCTCCGCATCTATCACAATCTCGAGACGTTTCATTGCTATCGTTTTATTCATGACTCCTCCGTTAAGTAATTCCTGATCGATTGCCCCACTTAATTTTAGATCAGCTAACCCTTACGCTGCAGAGGTCATCAGTACAATACCGCTCGGATCGACCCGAGCATCGTCGATGTTGGCCTTCAATAGGGCGACCGCAGTTCCTATCGCATCAGAGAGATTCGGGTCAAATGGACCAATGATAGAGGCTGTATTGATGGCGTGTAGTCAGCCGAAACCGAGACCTACTCCCAAGACCCACTCTTTGTGTTTTCAGCCTCTTCGGTCGGCCTATTAGAGTCACAAGTTATCCTAGCGTGTCGGATGTTTCCTTCAACCTGTGTAATGAGGTCCCTGAAGTTCCGTTGCGGCATTGAAGGGTAAAACGAGCGCAGAAATCTCGCCAACTCAATACCTGTTAATCCTTCTTGTATCTCTGCTAGGTCCGCAACTCGACCATCCTCACCATGCAGAATCAGTGAATCGAGATCGGTCTCGATGCCACAAAGGATGAGGCACCGCGGCACCCTTCCCATAAATGCGCTCAAACTGATTCTTGAGTTTAATGGCGAGACCTCTAGCGGCATTGGTATCGTAATTAAAACCTCTGCAACCCCGGTGAGTATCTCCACGTGCAAAGTGATAGGTCACAAAAACGAGGCAGTACCTGCCTCGTATGATCGAATACTAGATCCAGGTTTCGAGGGTTGCTTGAAAGAATGGCCAACCCAGATCAAACTTACCACCCAAATTACGGAAGGGTTGAATGATGCCGACTGCAGTCTGGGTCATGACCGGCAGATTAAGCCTGCCATCCATACACTTAAGTGCAGTGATTTAGGCGGGGTGTTCGCTTCGGTATCTGCGGCGCTACATCGCCAAGTCAATGAAGGCCCTGGAGTGACGCGCATTCAGATCGAGTAGGCAATCTGTCCCGGTATTCATACGTTCAACTCCACATTTAGATGAAACATTGTAGCCGGCGCAAGGTCTGAGGAAGACAGGCGTGAAGAAGATTAGCCTAAGTATAGCGGAGTTTTCAGCGACCCTCTAAGGGGCTTGATTCAGTATCCGAGACAGCCATACCTCTGACGCCACTTGATTGATTTGCAAAACACTATCCGGGAAGAAACCAAATATCAAAACCAGTAAGGCGGGTAGGCATAGCAGCGCCAGTTCACGCGGGTATAGATCTTGCGCCTGATTAACAACGGATTGAGTGATCGGACCAAAAAAGGCACGCCGAATGAAAGATAGCATATAGGCAGCACCAAGAACGGCCCCAATCAAAGCGGCAATACCGAGACTGGGATGAGCCTTCAATGCACCAATGATCAGCATCAATTCAGCCGGGAAGCCACTTGTCCCCGGTACTCCGATACTCGCAAGGGCAAACAAGAAGTAGAAGCAGGTCAGTCTTGGCAATACCTTGGCCATACCCCCCAGGTGAATGATCTCGGTACTCCCCAGTCGGTGTTGAATCATTCCTGCTATTAGTACCAGTGAACTGGCCACTAGCGAGAAATTAAGTAACTGAAAGACCGCGCCCTGTAGTGCCTGTATATTCAAGGATGCGATGCCAATCACTACCAGTCCAACGTGGCTGATACTGGCATAGGCCAACAGGCGACGGAGATTAGTCTGTTGCAGCGCAATCAGAGCGCCGTATATCAGCGTGACCGCACCCAGAATAGCCAGGACCCAACTGAACTCAACAGCCGCAGACGGGGCTAACGGCATGGTGAATCGTAGAATACCATAAGCCCCCAACTTCAGGCCCATCAGTACTGCCGTGATATAGGCTGGACCCTCCATCGCAGCGGTGGGCAGCCAGGTATGAAATGGGACTAGAGGTGCCTTGACACCGAAACCCAGTAGCAGCAGAAAGAAGACCAATACCTGTAAATTTTCCGGCAAAGGCGTTTCCAGAAGAACCGGGAGGCTGAAGGATAATCCGTGGGGAATCACTCCACCCATGACCGTTGAGTGGTTAACCGCCAAGATGATGAATGCAAGCAGTAGCGGTACTCCTCCGAATAGCATGAAGAGGGTGTACTTCATCGCCGCATCACGGCGCTGAGAACCAATCCCCCAGAGTCCGATTAAGAAGAAGAAGGGTGGAAGAGTCAGCTCCCAAAAGAGGAAGAACAGAACCGTATCCAATGCCGTGAACACACCGATGGTGACCCCCTCCAACGCCAGCAATAATGCGAAGTGCAAGCGCGGGTTGTGCTGTGCCGAGTTCCATGAGGCCAGGATGGCGGTTATCGTCAGTAGCGCTGACATCGGTAGAAATAAGACCGAGATACCATCGACACCGACCAGATAGTCGATATTCAGGAATGGTATCCAGGGATACTTCTCAACCAACTGAAAGCCACCATTCCCAGCATTAAATGAAATCACGATGACGAGCGTGAGCAATAACTCACAGACCGCAACAATCAGAGCAATCTTCTTGGTTAACTTAATATCACAAGTAACCCCGGTCACAATCGCACCCAGTAGCGGCAACAGAGTCGCAAGACTTAAGAGCGGGAGGCCGGACTCACTCATCATGTCCTCCTACGTCGTGAATAGGTGTATTCATCAAGTCAACATGCGGAGCTCCATGAGGTGAAGAACCCAAGCTCTCTGAAGACATCCCGTTCTGGTCTATTATATGCACCCAGGGTGAGGTATAAAAACCTGTCCCGATCAGCAGAGAACAGATCATTATAGTAATCAATCGGTTCGCCATGAGCCATTCTCGTGTATCAGTGAGAGATAGATGAAAACGCTTAGGTGCTGCCACAAATACTTGTTGGAAGGCTCGTAGCAAGAGACATGTCGTAAGAAGGTTACCCAGTAAGATCGCGATCACAACCAGCCAACCATACCGTGCCGCAGTACCCTCAAATAGCAGATGCGCACCATCAAACCCTGGGGTCCCGGGCATAACCATGGTGGTCAGTGCTGAGACCACGAATAAAAATGCAAGAGTGGTATGGGTATCAAATAGTCCACCCAGTCTCGGGATAAAAGCAGTACGTGTCCTCTCATAAATGAGTCCAACACTAAAGAGCATTCCAGCCGTTGCGAGTCCATAAGCGATCGAGAGAAGGATGGTCCCCTCCATCCCATACTTGTTGAAATCAAAAATTCCGATGACGAGCATCCCGGTATGGCTCACAACGGCAAATGCCAGTAACCGACGGATATTAACCTGCATCAGTGCCAGCAGTCCCCCATAAACAATACTGATCAAACCCAACGCTAATACAAATCCAGACCACTGCTCGGCAGCTTCTGGGATCAGTGGCAGGATGAACCGAATGACTGCATAAACGCCCAACTTCAGTCCGACCAAGAAGATGGCCACGCTCGCGACCGTACCTTGTTCTGCCAGCACCGGTAGCCAGCCATGAAATGGAAATAACGGCATACGGATGGCGAAACCGAAAAATAGAAGGAAGAAGATTAACGAGCCGTACTGTAAGTGTGCATTACTAACCGATTCCAGCTTCACCCAATCAAAGGTCAGTGTGGCGATATCCGGCATCTGGTTCATCAAACCAAATGCAAGCAACAAAAACCCCGCCAGAGTCATCAACAGACCACTCAGCCAGTGTTGCAGCAAGAGTGCAACGACCCATCTTCGATTCTGACCTGTCCCTGCGCGGATCGTGAGCAATACCACCGGGATCAACTCAAGAACGCACCATAGCCAGAACTGCATCAGGTTCATCGCAGAGAATGCGCCGATCAGGATGACTTCATAGCCGAGCAGGCATGCGATGTATATCCGATCATTCGCGTGACGTGTGATTGCGGTATAAATCAAGGCGAGTAATGTGAAGATCGCCGTCAGCGGAATGAATAGAATGCTGGCGCCATCAACACCCACACTGTATGTGGCTCCAAGGATACGGATCTCCTCAGCAAGCTGAATGCCGGGGAGATCTGCATCAAAGACACTTAGCAGGTAGAAGCTAAGCAATACCGTTGTCAATGCACCAACAAAACCGATCCGTAATGCTGCAGATGAAGAACGTGATAGCAAAATGGAAATCATCGCGATCAGCGGGATGAGCGTCATCATTGTCAGCAACGGAAACCCTGCCGATTCTGACCATGCAGTTACATTCGTAATTGTATTAATTGCCATCAGATTTTTTAGATCGCAGATGCAAGTAGTAACACCACTGCTACAAATACCACCAGATAGCGTGGTTTCAGTATCAACTTCTCAAATTTAATAGCTGCATATCCCAGATCACGGCCCATATTGATGGCATCAATTCCAATACCTCTCAATACCAGGCGATCCTCAAACCAGTTGAAGAGATCGGCCGTCCATTGAAAGAGCTTGCCCGCCAGACCATGGCCTCGACTAAATTCCTTTGGGTCATACTCCGATTGAGTACCCAGAATTTTCTTCTCCAACTGAACGAGTGATGATATGGAGAGGCTGGTACGGGCAGGTGTTCCCATAACCCTGTCAACGATATGATCATCAAAGTAACCCAGATCACGACCCAATCCATGAACTGGCCTCACTAGCGTGCGATCCGCAATCGGATCCAGCCAAAACCGCTGTATCGATGCGATATACAACCAACGTATTCCTGCAATGTCGCGTGAAACCGGTTTTATGAGATTACCGAGAACATTATGCATGAGTGATGGTGCGGTCAATACCTGGTAACCCCGTACGATGGCATGGGCACAGAGATGCCAACTGGCGAGCTGCCACAAGCCCAACCCACATTCTAGGAACATCAATCCCAGTTGGCCTGAGGTAGCGAAGCATAATGAGCTTTTAACATCGGTCTGAGTCAATCCAACAACAAAGCTATAGATCGCGGTGATCAGACCCACAATCGCCATCAGAATCATGACAGCTGGCGCACGTTCAAAGATGGGCTCCAGTAAAATTACCAGGTAGACCCCCGCATGAACCATGACTGCCCCATAAAATACTGCGCTCGAGGGAGTGGGTCCCTCCATCGCTCGACCCAACCAGGGAGTGAATGGAAGCTGTACTGACTTTGCGAAAGCGGCTACTGCAAAACATAGAGCAATCACCGTGGCAGTCGGAGTCGTTACCCGCTCTGCGACAGAGTTCAGACTTCCCCAATCAACGGTATGAGTATATAAATAGGTAACCCCTACCCCCAGAATAAAGCCAGCATCACCAATACGATTCGTAACAAATACCCGTGTCGCATTGAGCGTCGCAACCGGGCGGTCATATGCATAGGATATTAATAAGTAGGAGCACAGCCCTGCAATCTCCCAACCGATGAAGGTGCCAATGGCATTACCCGATAACACCAACACTAACATTGCCGAAGAGAAGAGGCACAGAATGAAAAAGAATCTGTGAAACCCCGGCTCTCTGTGCATGTAGTTGATTGAAAAACGGGTGACAATCACGAGCAGTATCGAAAATAGTGCGGCCAGAATTGTACTAAATCCAGTCGTAATGAAATTGACTTGTATTCCCAGGGTGCCGCTGTGTAACCACTCACCCGCACTAAACACGCCCGTATTTTTGCCCAGCAATCCGCTTCCTAATAGGGCTAATGCCAGAAAGCAAGAGATCGTAATGGCCCAGGTCGCAATCGTGGATGTAGTTCGCTCACCCCTCTCGCCCATGATCTGGCCAAACAAATGACCGATACCGATAATGGCCGCAGCCATCAACGGTAATAAGGGGATCAATACAGCCAGTGCATCCATCAGGCTAGGCCCCTGCGAATTCGGGTTGTTTAATCAATACCGGTGCTACGGGGAGAGTCTGATCCCGATAGCAGTCCGGTGAATTATCAACGATGGGTAGGTCTACCTTCTCAGACTCCCATCGGACGAACCCCACACCACGCTCGAAAAAGAAGATCTCACCCGTATCGGGATCGATCGAGCTCACTAATATCCATCCACCACCAATCAGTTCTCGCAGGCTCTCCTGACGGCCATAAATCTGCTCCAGTACCGTGGTCTTCGCCTCGATCACAATCAGCAGTCGTACCGCCTCATGAATCTCGATCATTTGCCTCGGTAGACCTGTCCGAAGATCACTGCTGGTTCCTTCCATCACGGCAAAGAATCCAGTCACATTATGTGGAACCTTAGTGCCGCATCCGAAACGCTCATTATTGACAGTGGAGAAGTAATATTCCAAATTGATGCCCGCACCGACCGGCCCCACCGCCAGCAAAATCCCTTCTAGCACCTTGCCCTCTGGATCCTGTGTCGGGTCATAAGAGATCAAGAATGAGCGACGATCAAAGAATGCCCCCTGAGTGACCGAGCGACGCCCCACAACTGCTGCTGCATTTGTTGCATGACCAAGCTCTGGACGAGCCTGAGAAAAGTCTGTTGCTCTCTCCTCGATATGGGCTAAGGCTTGTTCCGGTGTCGGATTACGGGGGGCAGAGGCGAGTCTGCGGCAACGTTCATGTGCGGACATGTACTGACCATGACGGATCTCTTTCTTTAGTTTGTTTAGAGCGGGCAATCTCTCTGGCGGAAGATCGCCGAGGTCATACCAAATAAACTCTTCATTACAGGTGTTATGCTCAGTACCGATGAACCAAGTGTCTGATGGGATACCGATCCCTCGGTCTGCGACAAGTTTACGTATCTCGGGACGATTGGCCATGGCTGCAAATAGCCTGGCATTCGGCCCCCCGTGACGACCACTACAAGCACCGCAGTCATAGGCAGCTAAGTGTGGATTATTCTGGCTGATCGATCCGTGACCGATGAGTATGACCAGCTCAGAAAGTCCATAAGTCAATCCGGTATTGCGCAAAAAACCTGCTACCCGGTCAGCCTGTTCATTATCGGTGAAACCCAGTTTCGGTTGTGCCTGTGTGGCAACCGTCTCATTATCTGTTGAAGTAAATACAAGCTCAGTATTAACTTCAGGAGAGATCGCTTTTGAAAGACGCGCCACCAGATGTTGTTGTGGTTTTGGAAAGAGTATCTTACCAAGCAGTCCTGCTAGAGTGATCGGCGCAACCACATCCATCATCGCTTGTGACAAGAGTAGATTACGACGTAAGCCCTGATGAACTAAATTGGCAACCCGTTGTAGCGTCTTACGACCGCTGTTATGTGAGGCGAATGATTGTTCACTACCCGCACGCGGCACCTCACGAACCTCATGTGCCGGTGTCACCACGATCGGACATAACGGTGTCACCCTATCGTCATCCAGGCCTTTGTAGTTCATCGGAACACCAAAGAATCCGGCAGCACCCAGCGTCTCTATCGCGGGGTTAAACTCTTCAAGATGACGGCGGATACTCTCTTCTCGATCATCGATACAAAACACAAGTTGTGAGTCGGGTCTGCTCGTGCGCTTGGCCCAACGGCCTCGGTCGCGGTTAGCGTGTAACGCCTGGAAGAAGTCTTCACGGTAGTTGTGCTCATAAGCCTCAAGCCAGACCTTGCTGCGCTCAGTCAGGTTGAACTCATCGAGTATCGCTAGCATCTGCTGCAGATCCTTCTGCTGGAACTGCTGCACACAAGTAGCATTAAGTCCTAGGTGTTGGCATAACCGAAATAAACGCCATCCACCATTAAATCCACAATTCCTTGTATTCGTCTCAGCCATCGAACTGAACTGCCAGGTCCAGACTAGGTCTGCGAGCTGCTGCCAGTCTGATTGATGGTGACGCTCAGAACCCGCAAGATTTATGAGTGCTTCTGCAGACTGGGTCAAGTATTCAGGAAGTTGGCCCTGGAATAGTTGTCTACGTACCATGAACTCGGATAAATTCTTCTTAAGATAAAATTGCAGAGAACTCATCTTAGCTTCGATCTTCCAGGTTTCGTGACAGGCCTGATCCAGCCAGAGCCTGTCCAGAATCATCCGGATCGCCAGATAATCCGTGAGTTTTGGAGCCGCATCATTCACGGCATAGTATTTTGGATGATGTTGCCGCCAGTTGATTATTCCCGACCAACCTGGCAACTCAAGTGCCAACCGCTTAAGGTATCCCTCCCACTTATCATGCGGTATTTCCAGATAGGTCAGTTGTTGAATAATGGCATCGACTGAATTATCAGGTGATTCAGCGACGATCCTCTGCCAGTTTGGCAAATCATGAAGGAATGGGTTTACATCATACTGAGCTGTTGCTCGCCAGGCAGCGTACAGGCCCAACTGGCTACGGTCCGGTAGTTGCCAAGCAGCCATTCCCTCATCCAATGCAGAGGCACAGATACGTATCAATTGGGGACGGACGGAGTAGAGGATATCAATCCCGCTCAGCACGAGAACGAAACCACGAAGGGTGATGCTGTCTCCAACCTGCCCCAACAACTCCTCTAAAGAGCCAGAAGCTTGTTGACGCATACGCTGATGTAGCGAAAGATCGCCACTGTCTTGTTCGGCAGAACGAATTCTATCCAACCAGTCTCCCGCCTGATCTGGCGATAGATCCAGCATGTTCTCAGGGTGTAAACCAACTCGATCTAGCTCCAATTTATCTGAAATAACTTCCCATAACTGTCGGATGGAAACGCTATGGTTATTACTATCAGCCAGTAGTTGAGTACGGACCGGTTCAGGCACATCAGACTGCACCGTACCCAAGGCATCGAGCTCTTCTATCTGCCAATTCAACTGACTGATCGTGAGCGGTTGCAGATCAAACAGCATGGCGATGCGGTAAATATTTTGACGGGTAACCGTTAAGTCGTCCGCTTTACAAACAATCTGATCAGATTGCAATCCCGGATTATGTAAGAGGGCTGCATGCAGATCGCGGTCATTAATACGACCCCTCTGATAGAAGCCTCTATTCTGCTCTTCAGGCAGATAGCCAATAATACCGGTGAGTGACTCTGACTCTGCCAAGGCCTGTTCGAATGGAAGATGCTGATAACCGTGCAAGGTATTATGGTGGACGAAATCCAAAATAGGGCCTTGGCCGGGGAGGACATGGTCCAGGTGATTCAATGCCGCGATGATTTGTTCACGGGGGTCAAGAGACTCGTGGGATTCATGGGATGCGCTCATATCAATATCCTATTGAATACGTTGACTGATTAAGCCACTCATATGGCTTAATGTCGCTGATGACAGGTCGATCAGCGGAGTCGGCAACAAACCAAAAAAGATGATCCCCGTCACCAGTACACCCGCCGCCAATAATTCTGGGGGCGTCAGGTCTTCGATCTCCTTCATCCGAGGCTTTACTGGCCCGGTGAATAGGAGTCCGATCGTACGAATAGCATAGGCGGAGCCGATCAGGATGCTCAGACTGAAGAACACCATCAATCCACCCCACTGTTGATAGCCGCCGATCACGGCATGCAACTCGGCAATGAAGCCTACTGACCCTGGCAGACCCATCGCTGCCAATAGCGTCAAGGTCATGAACAGCGCGAAGCGGGGCATCACCTGAACTAACGAGCTGTAATCCTGAATATTGCGGGTATGGGTCCGCTCATACAGCAACCCCACCAGCAAGAACATCGCACCCGCAATCAGCCCGTGAGCGGACATCTGCAGCACCGCACCCGTGATTCCCGTCTCATTGAGGGCAGCGATCCCCAACAAGACAATGCCCATGTGACTGACCGAGGAGTAAGCGACCATGGCCTTTAGATCGCTCTGCCGCCAGGCTAGTAAGCCACCGTAAATCATGCCAAATAGTGCTAAAAAGACTAAGTACGGCTGCAATACTTGAGCCGCCTCCGGCAGCATGACCACAACCCGTATCAGTCCATAAGCACCCATCTTAAGCAATACACCGGACAGGAGAATACTGACTGGACTGGGCGCTTCAACGTGAGCCAGTGGTAACCATCCGTGTAGCGGGAAAATCGGCATCTTCACACCGAAACCGAGCAGAAACCCGAGCAGCACCCAGACCTGCTCATCACGAGGCATACTTCGTGCGGCCTCAGTCATCGAACTCATCAATGAGCCGCCGTGCTCTGGCATGTAGTGGCCGATCGCAAGTAGACTGATCAGCATAAAGATGGAGCCACCCATCGTGTACAGAACGAAATTCAGACTAGCTGTATGACGCCTCTTACCGCCCCACCGATCAATCAGAAAGAATAGCGGGATCAGGGTCAGTTCCCAGAAGATATAAAACATGGCCCAGTCCTGAGCTAGGAACACGCCCAGCATCCCGAACTCCAGCAGCAGGATGCAGATATGGAAGCTCTTAACACCATGTGAAATGGTAAAGGAGGCCAACATCGCAACCGAAGTGAGTAACGCTGCCAATACCAGCATCGGTATCGACAGTCCATCAACCCCCAATGCAAAGGCACTGCCTAATTTTGGATTGAGTGTGAACTGCTCACTCAACTGAATGGCACTATCCTGCTGATCGTAGATAACGACCAGCCAACAACTTAACAAAAAAGTCAGCCCAGCAAAAAGATTGGCAAGGAACCGTATCCGATTGCTGTCCTGGCGAGACGTGAATGCCAAGAGCAAGATTCCGATAACCGGAGTCCCGAGAAATATGCTAAGTATCCCCACCGTATAGATTTTTCTTTACGTTCGTCGATATTGGATAATTTTAAAAACCAGGAGGGGTCAAGTCAGCCAGCTTGCCTCAAGTCCGGACTTGCACCCTGACACCAAAACATGTAGCGACAAGCTGCTTTCAGGCAGGAGTAACAATCGCAATCGAGTTAATGTGATCGCTGAAACGGGCTGTGGCCACCTTACGGTCAAGTTAATTACAGTGTTATAGAGTAATGGACAGTAAAACGTGAAAACCAGTTTTCACGTTTTACTCCCTGCGCTCAAATTGAATGTATTAGTGCAGACGGACCAGGAGAATGGAGGCCCCTATTTTACTTACCAGTTGTTCCGCCACCGAACCGAGGACCAGACGTTCCAGACCACGTCGATTAGCTGTTCCCACTACGACCAGATCGGCCTCCCATTCAGCGGCGGCATTGGCAATGGCCTCTGCTATGCTGTTCAGGCCATATTCGGCATCGACTTCCAGCAAGCGGATCTCTACATCGAGTGCAGTGCCCGCAGCAATCCTGGCATTCTCCAGCAGGCTGGCATCGTCCGAGTTGCTAGCAGCATGTACGATGTATAGTTTGGCGCCATATGAGCCAGCAATGTGCAAGGCTTCCTGCAATACGCTCTGGGACATTTCACTATTGTCGATCGCTACCATGATCTTGTTGTACATGCTGATACTCCTTTTTACGTATGTTTTAATAAAGGACAGCAGTTTCAACTCCTGCCCCCCATGCGACCACAGCTTTATGAAGCATGCATTAACCTCTCGTCAGCTCACATCACCACCCTTGAGCCCATCAAAGTACTTTTTAATGATGGCCTTACGCGGGAGTTTATCGGAGTGGTAATAAACCATATAGTGAACGATGCCGTGCACGGCCATGGCGATCAGCAAGCCCTCAAAGATTCCCACCTTGAAGACCAGACCACCGCATAAGAGTGCAAGCATCAGTGCATAAGGGCCATGGTGGGTAACATGCACTAGTCCCAGAATCATTTTCCAGCCCGAGAATATCATGATCGCCGCCAGCGCAAACTTCGGCAGATAGGCCAGATATTCCGAGTAAATCAAGAAGAAAGTAACGACAAGACCGATGATCAGTACGGAAAACTTGGTATAAGCCCCGGCCAGCTTATTGGTGGTGCTTTTTGCCAGACCGTCCAGATTGGTCATGCCACCGAAAAAACTTGCACCCATGTTGGAAATCCAGATCGCCAACAGGCTATTATTACTGTTGCATTTGCGTTTCAATGGGTCTATTTTCTCGATCGCGGCGTTGCTCATCACTTGTTCGATCACGTCAATCACCGCAAGCATCGCTGCAAAAGCTATCACATACACCCAAGTCAATGCGCTATCAAACTGCGGGATCGGCAAGGCCAACTTAAGTTCCACATCTTCCACATATAGCATCTGTAAAGGGATGAATTGGGCCAATATCACGCCAGCGAAAATCAGCACAAAATAGGGAATAGCCGGCTGGCTGTCCTTGAATTTAGAAAACAGGTACACGAACAGGGCAAAACCACCCAGCGATATCAGGCACATCTGGATACGCGCGCCGTTCCAGAAAGATTCTGCGGACACCTGGTCGACCGGAAGCTCATAAGTCATCTCCATGAACCTCAATGCGATCTTCAAGCCAACCCCTGCCAGTAATCCCTCTACCAGATAACCCGGCACCGCGATTAAAATGTAACGCTGCCAGTTGTATTTCCAGATAATGGCTTGCATGAAAGCCGTCAAGAAAATGACAAACGCCATATTTTGCACACCGAAGCTGGCGACGCCCATAGCCAGCACCGGCGCCAGGCCCGCCGCGATTCCGGGACTGCCAATAAAGTTTCCGGGTCTGATCCAGGCATTGATCCAGCCAATAAAACTGGCAAAAGCAACCGTCGCTAGCCCAACCTTGATCGGGTAATCCGACATCATGGCGATGCCGACTGACAGGGGAATTGCCATTGCCCCGGTGATCACCCCCGCCTGGATGTCGCGCGCTAAGTACTTGACCTGAAATGCTGCTGATCCTTGGATGGTGACTGACCCCGTCCCGTCACCAGACTCGTGGCTATGGGCTGATAAAGATGACTCATCTGTAGAATGCTTCGACATAATCAATAATCCCTCTGTAAGCAATTAAAAATTTTACTGGTCCGAGTATGCCATTACTAATGTGATTAATTTGTGAGGCTAAGGCAATTCTTGTCAGGGAAAGGTGATATGGAAAGTCGCCCCATACCCAGGCGTACTGTCCACCTCGATCAGCCATCCGTAATGATCACAGATGCGCTTCACTATCGCGAGTCCAATCCCCAGACCCTCCCCCTGGGTCGACCCACGGAAGAACCGTTCAAATAGGAAAGGCAGGTAAGAGGGTTCGATTCCGATCCCTGAATCCGAGATTGTGAGTTGGTGGCCCTTAAATTTAACCTTCACAGCCCCTTGAGAGGTATATTGAACGGCATTCCGAAGCAAATTCACCAGTGCCGTCTGAAGGGCTTGCCGGTTCAGTGTGAGGACCGCATCCAGCTCCACATCCACCTCAAAATCGAGTTGCTTACGCGCGATTTCGGGGCGCAAATGCTCGGCCGCATCGTATACACACTCTGCGATTGAAACCAATTCCGTAACACCCAGAGCCTGCTCCCGAGCAAGAAATAGTAATGCCTGAAGCTGCTCACCCATCCGAGTCGCAGCAGACTCGATCATACCGATCCGGGTACGCACCTTCTCGGGCATGTTCGGCTCCGTGACCAGCAACTCACAGCTGGTTAAGATGGTGGTGATTGGGGTACGCATCTCATGACTTACATTGGCCGTGAACTCCTGCTCACGCTGCAACATTCGTCTGATCCGGTTTTGGTAATCATCCAGCGCATTTGCAAGTTGGGCCACCTCTGCATCCATACCGGGCTGCGTCAGAGTCACCCCTTGAACATTGCCGGGAGCGAGTTTCCTCACCTGCTCTGCAAGATCAGCGACCTCTCTGACGAGAAGACCCGCAAGCAGATACCCCACCACGAGCGCGACCACAATCAGAGAGAGTAAGGATAGTCCGATTAGCAGCCCAAAGTCATGCTTACGCTGCTCATGCAATCCGATTTCGTACGCGACTAGAAACTTGACCCCATCCACATGACGTACCGCGACCCTGACCTCCTGAGGACCTCGAAATACCATATGCCGACGCTGGTTGAGGCCCTTCAGATAAGGGGGAAGACGGAGCTCATCTGAACGTTCAGGGAGGATGTACTCTTCGAGGTTGGACCCCGCTTGCGGAATAAAATTGGGTTGCTGACGATAACGCTCGATGAGATGCTCCATCTCCATCTCGATGACCTGATCGATATGGGCCTCCTCGATATCTCCTGAAGCAACATAGAGACTGATACCGAGTGTTCCGACAACAAGGATGCAGAATATTGCAAATGCCAGCGCAATACGGAGTCGCAGCCCTCTCTTAAACTTGAGCACGCGTATTCAGTCGGTAGCCAAGACCATGGACGGTCTCGATCGGATCATAGCCCCCCGCCCGGATCAGTGCACGTCTTAACTCATGCATATGGCTACGGAGGGTGTCGCTGGTCTCCTGAGCGCCCCCCCAGACCCAAGACTCGAGCTCTTTACGGCTAAATACACGGCCAGGTTCTCCCAGCATCAGTGCAAGCAATCGGATGCATTTTGGAGGGAGCTTAACCCCTGTCCCCGCAAAATTGACCGACATCGTTTTCGGGTCGAATGACAGTCCATCGGACTCTAGTGTACGACTGGTCACCTTCCCGCTATGACGCTTGTGCATTGCAACCAGACGTGCCTCGACCTCTTTCAATGCAAATGGCTTGACCAGGTAGTCATCCGCCCCACACTCGAAACCCTTCAGCTTATCTTCAAGCATATCTCGCGCGGTCAGCATCAGTACCGGTGTATCGAGATGGGCCTCCTGACGGAGCTTTCGGCAGAGTGTGATCCCATCCATCCCGGGCAGACCAAGATCAAGAAGGATGCCGTCGAATGGCTGAGTAATTGCGAGATGGAGTCCGGTCACGCCATTGGCCGCTGCATCAACACTATGACCCCTACTTTCTAAAAAATCATAGAGATTGGTTGCGATGGCATGGTCGTCTTCGATGATGAGTATATGCACGGATGAGTGTCCTGCTGAGATGTTACAAGGTCTCGGATTGATTACCTGACACGGCGATGAGTCGCGGTGTGGACCGTCAGAGATACTCCATCATCACTGATGATACTTACGGCTCAGTGCATGAACAGCGTCGACCAACGTGAGCGCACTCTCAGGCGGCGTGAACTGGGAGATACCATGACCGAGATTGAAAACATGTCCACTCCCATTGCCATAGCTCGCCAGAATTTTTTCTGTTTCGGCGGTGATCACTTCTGGGGATGCGAACAATACAAATGGATCAAGATTTCCTTGTAGTGCGACCTTGTCTCCGATCCGGCGGCGCGCTTCACCGATGTCCATCGTCCAGTCGAGCCCGACCGCATCGCAACCACTGTTAGCAATACTCTCAAGCCACAGACCCCCACCCTTAGTGAAGACCACTGCAGGGATACGCACACCTCCATGCTCACGCTTTAACCCGGCCAGTATCTGACTCATGTAACGCAGCGAGAACTCTTGATACGCGTTATGCGATAAGGCCCCTCCCCAGGTATCAAAGATCATCACCGCCTGTGCACCTGACTCGATCTGTGCATTCAGGTAGCTGGTGACTGACTGGGCATTGATATTAAGGATATGGTGCAGCAACTCTGGACGTTGGTAGAGCATGGTCTTGATCTGACGGAAGTCGGTCCCACCACACCCCTCAACCATGTAGCACGCGAGGGTGAATGGGCTGCCCGAAAAACCAATCAGAGGGACCTGGTTATCCAGGGTCTTACGAATCTGTGACACCGCATCCATCACATACCGCAGATGGACATTCGGGTCAGGCACGGTTAATGCCCGTATCTCCCACTCCTCACGTAATGGCCGCTCAAACTTGGGGCCCTCTCCTTCCGCGAAATAAAGGCCCAGACCCATCGCATCCGGGATGGTCAGGATGTCGGAGAAGAGGATCGCAGCATCCAGAGGAAACCTTGCCAGGGGCTGCATGGTGACCTCGGTTGCGAAGTCAGGGTTCTTGCATAGCGACAGAAAGTCGCCCGCACGTGCACGTGTCTGATTATATTCAGCGAGATAACGACCGGCCTGGCGCATCATCCATACCGGCGTATATTCAGTCGGTTGTCTTAGAAGTGCCCGTATCAGCGTATCATTTTTTAATTTTGTCATTCAGAAGGCCACTCCATCCCATAAATTCGACCAAATACTACCAGCGATTAGGCTCTGCGTACACCGTGCCAGCCATGACTAACTCTCCTCGATCGCGAAGAGACGGCGGTACTCTCGGATTGCATAACGATCGGTCATCCCTGCGATATAGTCTGCAATCGCCTGGTGACCCTCCTTCTGAAAACGGGACTGGTCTGCCGGTGGCAGCAGCCGTGTATCAGAGCTGAATGCATTAAATAGCATCTCGACGGTATGACGGGCCTTGTTACTCATTCGAGAGACCTGGTAGTGACGGTAGAGATGCTCCCTCAAGAACTTCTTCAGTTCCTGCTGTTCCTGCCTGATCGTCTCACTGAAGCCGATGAGTAGCGGTGATGAACGAACCGCATTCAGGCTATCTAGCTGTGCGTCCGCGATGCTGTCCGTACTCTGCTGAGTCAGATCCGCTACCAGCGTATTGATCATGCGTCGAACAGTCTCATGAACCAGACGACGTCCTGCGATGTCTGGGTATCGCTTCTTCACCATCGATAGATGACGTGAGAATATACCGACCCCCTCCAACTGCTCTTGATCGATGAGACCCGACCTTAGTCCATCGTCCACATCGTGGTTATTGTAGGCAATCTCATCGGCTAAATTGGCGAGTTGGGCCTCGAGTGAGGGTCTCTGATTCGCGGTGAACCTCTCACCCACATCACCGAGCTTCTTCGCGTTCTTCATCGAACAGTGTTTCAGGATGCCTTCACGCGTTTCAAAGCACAGATTCAACCCGTTAAATAGACCGTAACGCTCTTCCAGAACATCCACCACCCGGAGAGACTGAAGGTTATGTTCAAATCCACCATGATCCTTCATGCACTCGTTCAGAGCATCCTGCCCTGCATGACCGAAGGGCGTATGTCCCAGATCATGGGCCAGTGCAATCGCCTCAACCAGGTCCTCGTTAAGATGCAGGTTACGGGCGACGGAGCGACCGATCTGCGCAACCTCAAGGCTATGGGTTAAACGGGTACGGAACAGATCCCCCTCATGGTTGACGAAGACCTGGGTCTTATACTCGAGACGACGGAACGCGGTTGAGTGGATGATCCGATCACGGTCACGTTGAAACTCGCTACGGCCGGCGGGGGGATCCTCTTGAACACGTCTTCCGCGTGAATTTTCAGAAGCGACCGCGTAGACCGCAGAGTCATGCATCATTAATACAATCCAAGAGTGTCTCTCTCAATACAGGACCGGGAACCTCAGCATGGATGACGGCCTCACCGACTCGGTTCAAGAGGATGAAACGCATCCTTCCACCCTCGACCTTCTTATCTAGCCCCATCAGATCCAGATACCGGTCCACCCCAAGATTGGGCGCAACCACCGGGAGACCTGCCTGCACGTAAATCTTCCGGATACGCTCGACCGCGTCCACTCCGATCATCTGCATCCGGTGAGATAACTCAGCAGCTAATAAAGTACCTGCCGCCACCGCCTCCCCGTGCAGCCATACACCGTAACCCATTCCATTCTCAATGGCATGAGCGAAGGTATGACCCAGATTAAGCAGTGCTCGGACTCCGCTCTCGCGCTCATCATCTGCCACAACTTCCGCCTTATTCTGACAACTTCGTCGAATTGCTTCATTCATGACGTCATAATCGCGCATTAGCAGCTTATCCATATTCACTTCCAACCACTCGAAAAAGACGAGGTCCCGGATCAGTCCGTACTTAATGATCTCAGCAATTCCCGCTCGCAACTCCCTCTCGGGTAGAGTCTTAAGGGTTGCACTATCCGCCAGTACCAATCGAGGCTGATAAAAAGCACCGACCATGTTCTTACCGAGCGGGTGATTAATTCCGGTCTTACCCCCAACCGACGAGTCTACTTGGGCCAATAACGTAGTCGGGACTTGGATGAACGGAACCCCCCTCAGGTATGTGGCTGCGGCGAACCCGGCCAGATCACCAACCACTCCCCCTCCAAGCGCGATGACTGTGGTATTGCGCTCGCACCGACTTGATAATAAGCCATCATGAATCAGGTTCAGTGTGTGCCAGTTCTTGTGCTCCTCACCATCCGGAAGAATGATCGGAAATGATGCAACCCCCTGCCCCTCCAACCCCGCCCGCAAGCGCGCGAGGTAGAGCGGTGCTACCGTGGTATTGGTGACGATGGCGACCCTCTTTTGCAGCAGATGAGGCAGGATGAGTTCCGCCTGGTCGAGTATTCCGGCCCCAATATGGATCGGGTAGCTGCGCTCATTGACAGCAGGGGTGAGATTGACCGTGATGGTTTGCATGGTATGGGATCTAACGTTACGGAGGGGTTGCTAGTCGGGGCGGCTAAGAGTCTTCATTGTCCAACTGATCGATCTCTGAACCGACACCCATCAACTGATCAACAAGTGAACGGGTCAGCTGATAACTCCCCTGACTCCCATTCTCAATCACGATATGAGCGGTCTCGGAGTAAATAGGGTCTCGCTGTGAGTAAATCTCTGACATCGTGACACGGGGGTCTGGGGTCTGGAGCAGCGGTCTGTTCTTGTCGTTTCGGGTGCGCTTCCACAGATGGTCCACCGTGGCTCGCAGATAGATTACAGTTCCATTATCCCGGAGGAGATTGCGATTCTCTTCACTCAAGATCGCACCCCCTCCCGTGGCCAGTACAATATTCTTAAGATTCACCAACTCCCGCAGCATCTCGGTCTCACGCTTACGAAAGCCTTCCTCCCCCTCAATCTCGAAGATGACCGGTATACCGACCCCAGTCCGCTTCTGGATCTCGCGGTCAGAATCAAAGAATGTCTTACCCAGGTAACCCGCTAAGGACTTTCCGATGGTGGTCTTTCCCGCACCCATCATCCCCACCAGAAAAATATTGCCGCTCGGCCCTATCGCAGCAGCATCTATCGGACTGGTCTCGTTGACTGAATTCATTGGTTCAATTGTAGCGGAAATGCACCCATCCGCGAAATACAAAACCGCACCGTCGTGTACTACAACACCATAATCACCCCTCCAATCCAAGTTTCAAGAAGTGTTCTCAGATTTCCAAATTTTTAAACCAACACATCACCCCGGGTATTGCAGTTGGTTATTGGGCGAGACGCACTTATAATTCGATGATGCCGATCCCGATGCTGCACCTCAAAGAATATCCTTTATGCTGATGCGGTGGGTGGTCTACCCAATCGCCACCCTTCTGGGCCTGATTCTGATCGGTGCACTCATGCTCGGTTTTGCGGTCATGATCACCCTCCCCACACTCCCCTCTCTCGAGGTCCTGACAGACTACCGTCCAAAAATCCCGCTACGTGTCTACACCGCAGATGGAATTCTGATGGGAGAGTTCGGCGAGGAGCGTCGTGCTGTAGTCAAGATTGGAGAGGTCCCGGAACAACTGAAGCAGGCGATATTGGCGGCAGAGGATGACCGTTTCTACCAGCATGGAGGGGTCGACTATGCTGGGGTACTGAGGGCCGCCTATTCCAACTTCACTTCGGGTGGGGCACGTCAGGGTGCCAGCACCATCACCATGCAGGTCGCCCGTAACTTCTTTCTAAGTAAGGAGAAGACGCTCACCCGTAAGTTCAGCGAGACCCTACTCGCCTTCAAGATCGAACATAGCCTGACTAAGGACGAAATCCTCGAGCTGTATATCAACCAGATCTATCTGGGTCAGCGTTCCTATGGATTCGCCTCTGCATCACAGGTCTACTTCGGCAAACCCCTGTCCGATATCGACCTGGCAGAGGCAGCGATGCTGGCAGGTCTACCCAAAGCGCCCTCGAGCTACAACCCGATCGTGAATCCTAAGCGTGCTAAAACGAGACAGGCCTATGTTCTGCGTCGGATGAATGAGATCGGGCAGATCTCGGCTCAAGAATACAAAGAGGCTACAGGAAAGGCTCTCGTCATTAAGCGTAAATCACAAGAGTTCGCGGTCCATGCTGAGTATGTGGCTGAGATGGCACGTCAAGCGGTCTACGACCGTTACCAGGAGGAGACCTATACACGCGGATTTAAGGTCTATACCACGGTCCGTCAGCTCGACCAACAGGCGGCCTATCAGTCTCTTCGTCAGGGTGTGATGGATTACGACCAGCGTCGCGGTTACCGTGGCCCAGAGTCCTTTGTGAAGCTAGTAAAGAATGACGTCTCTCAGGAAGAGATACTGGAAAATGCACTTCAGGATCGGCACGATAGCGGTGACCTCTATGCAGCAGCCGTCCTAACCGCCAACTCGAAGTCTGTTCATGCCTACCGCAGAGGCGGTGAGCGGATCGAGATCACCGGAGAGGGTCTCAAGTTTGCCCAGAAGTTCCTCTCCGAAACTGCTCCAGCGGTTCAACAACGTATCCATCCGGGCTCAATCATCCGTGTCCAGAAAAGTGATAAAGGTCTGTGGCAGATTGTTCAGATCCCACAGGTCGAGGCCTCTCTGGTCTCGATAGACCCGCAAGATGGCTCGATCCGGTCTCTGGTCGGCGGTTTCGACTTTAACCGCAATCAGTTCAACCACGTGACCCAGGCATGGCGTCAACCCGGATCGAGCCTCAAGCCATTTATCTATTCTGCCGCATTGGAGAAGGGGTTCACCCCTGCCACAGTCATTAACGATGCACCGATCTCGTTCAGTGCGGCAGAGACAGGGAGTAAGCCGTGGGAGCCGCGTAACTTCGAGAGTAAGTACGACGGTCCAATCCGTATGCGAGAAGCGCTCGCTAAATCGAAGAATATGGTCTCGGTCCGTATCCTCCGGGCGATCACTGTTCAGTATGCACAGGACTACATCTCACGTTTTGGTTTCGATCCGAGCATGCACCCCCCTTACATGACCATGGCATTGGGTGCTGGGTCAGTGACCCCGATGCAGATGGCGGTCGGTTACACCGCCTTTGCCAATGGCGGTTTCCGTGTCTCGCCTTACTTCATCCAACGTATCGAGGACGAGAAGGGGAATATCTTGGAGCAGGCACAGCCCTCTCAAGTGGCCAAGAACGCGGTTCAGATCATCGACCCTCGTAATGCCTACCTCATGACCACCATGATGCAAGATGTGGTCGAGAGAGGGACCGCGACACGGGCAAAGCAGCTCAATAGGACCGACCTGGCCGGCAAG
>CAJBQQ010000166.1 GCA_903957805.1 uncultured Pseudomonadota bacterium
CAGGGACAAGTGGTTCGAAGACTCCTGATCGAGCAGGGTGTCGATATCAAGAAGGAACTCTATATCGGCATGGTGGTGGACCGCAGTAACCAACGTGTATGCCTGATGGCAAGTTCAGAGGGTGGGATGGATATCGAACAGGTCGCCGCCCACACCCCTGAAAAAATTCATAAGGTACTGATTAATCCGCTGACAGGATTAGATGATCAGGATTCTGCCAACATCGCCCGCAAGATTGGTATTGCTGAGTCTGCTATCCCTGAGGCTCAATCCTTTCTAAAAAATTTATACCAATCCTTTGATGAAACCGATGCATCACTGGTTGAAATTAATCCATTGATAATCGACGGTGATAACCACATCCTCGCGCTGGATGCAAAAATGAATTTCGACGATAACGCGTTATTTCGTCACCCCGAGATCGCCAGCTTGCGGGATCTGGACGAGGAGGACCCATCTGAGATCGAAGCATCCAAGTACGATCTGTCTTACATCTCCCTAGACGGCAATATCGGATGCCTGGTCAATGGCGCTGGCCTCGCGATGGCGACCATGGACATCATCAAGCTCTATGGGGGTAGTCCTGCTAACTTTCTAGATGTCGGCGGTGGCGCCACAACTGAGAAGGTGGCAGAAGCCTTCAAGCTGATGCTGCATAACCCAAATCTGCAAGCCATCCTGATTAACATATTCGGCGGCATCATGAAGTGCGATGTGATTGCTGAGGGGGTAGTGGCAGCAGTTCGTGAAGTCAGACTCAGTGTACCTCTGGTGGTCCGTCTTGAGGGTACCAATGTGGATCTCGGCAAGAGAATACTCGCTGAATCTGGGCTGCCCATCATATCAGCCAGCAACATGTCAGATGCTGCAGAAAAGGCCGTCACCGCAGCGAGGGGGGTCTAGATATGTCTATCCTGATCAATAAGAATACACGTGTGATGACTCAAGGAATGACCGGCAAGACAGGGCAGTTTCATACCCGTATGTGCCGAGACTATGCCAATGGAAAGAATTGTTTTGTTGCTGGAGTGAATCCTAAAAAACCCGGTGAGGATTTTGAAGGGATTCCGATCTATGCAACCGTTGCTGAGGCGAAGAAGGCCAGTGGAGCAACCGTCTCCGTAATTTATGTACCACCCCCATTCGCCGCAGCTGCGATTGATGAAGCGGTTGAGGCGGAAATGGATCTGATCATCTGCATCACTGAGGGGATCCCGGTACGAGATATGCTACGCACTCGATACAAGATGCAGGGCCGAAAGACCCGCCTGATAGGGCCCAACTGTCCCGGAATCATCACGCCCGACGAGATCAAGATCGGAATCATGCCAGGCCACATTCATAAGAAAGGACGCATCGGTGTGGTCTCTCGATCGGGCACTCTGACCTATGAAGCGGTATCTCAATTAATGGAGCAGGGACTGGGCCAATCGACTTGTATCGGTATCGGGGGTGACCCGGTAAATGGATTGAAGCATCTTGATGTGATGCAACTCTTCAATAACGATGATGAGACCGATGCGGTTGTGATGGTGGGAGAGATCGGCGGTTCAGATGAAGAGGAGTGCGCACGATGGGTCAAGGGTCATATGCAAAAACCGGTGGTCGGATTCATTGCTGGAGTGACCGCTCCGGCGGGTAAGCGTATGGGTCATGCCGGTGCGATCATTTCCGGTGGCAAGGGGACGGCGACGGAAAAGATTGCAGTGATGGAGGAGTGTGGGATTAGAGTGACACGTAATCCAGCAGAGATGGGGAAGCTACTCAAATCCGTATTACCATAATCAGACCCGTATTATGACCACCTTGCAATGACTCTGCTCTCGATCATCTTCGCACTCCTTCTAGAGCAATGGCGTCCAGCTCAGCGTTACAATCAAGTCGTATTACTAGTCTCGTCCTACGCTGATTTACTAGAACGCCACTTCAATACCGGCATCAGTCGCCATGGTATCGCGGCATGGATTGCTGCAGCGACCCCTCTAATCCTTCTCACTGGGTTGGTCTATTACCTCCTTCTAAGTTTAAGCCCCATCCTGGCCTGGATTTGGAATGTATTAGTTCTTTATTGCACCATGAGTCTTCGCCAGTTCAGTCGACCATTTACAGAGATTAGCCAGGCACTGAAGGA
>CAJBQQ010000167.1 GCA_903957805.1 uncultured Pseudomonadota bacterium
AAACGGTTTCCAGTAGTGGCGTAGCGCATCGCGATGATCTGCGTTCATATGCGTGACGACATCATCCTCCTGCTCGGTCAGCAGATAAGATGGCATTAGATAGCTACCCGCCGAAACCCAGTGAATCTTTCCAAAGCCACCGATAAATCGCAGTGTATGAGGAACAATCCGGTAAAAGGAAAAATCATCCATTGCGAAGAGATTCTTCGATTCCGGGAAGTAACGCAGATATCGCTTACCTATCTGAACTCTATCCGCCGCTGGTTGTGCCTCTCCCACTAAGGTGATACGCCCCTGAGACTGGATGTCCGGACTATCTTGACTATGAGTGACCAAGCTCACACGCGGGTCAAGCTGGATGTTCCGGGTATGCTCCGCCAAAGAGCTGATCAGAATGAGCAGGCTACCATCATGATCCACCAGATACGGAACGATGGAGCCGAACGGGTGACCATTGAACTTTTTGGACAGGGTGCATAACGCACCATAACGGTGGGAGCGTAACATCTGACGGGCTGTACGCGCGTTACTCATGAAGTTACGTAACTATATTATCCATATAGGCTCGAACCAGTTGATGGTAATGGCGGTCTTCCATCAGAAAGGAGTCATGACCATGACTGGATGTAATCTCTGCATAGCTGACATTAAGTCCATTATCTAGCAACGCTTTGATAATGCTGCGTGACCGTTCTGGTGAGAACCTCCAATCCGAAGTGAACGATACCACCAGAAAGTCTGCAGTAGCGCCATGAAAGGCCGCACTCAAGTCTCCATTATGCTCATGCGCCGGGTCAAAATAATCCAGCACCTTAGTCATTAGTAGATAGCTATTGGCATCAAACTGATCAGCGAATTTATCTCCCTGGTAGCGCAGGTACGATTCGATCTCGAACTCGACATCAAAACCAAAGGAGTACGTACCATTACGTAACTCTCGTCCGAATTTGGCTGCCATCGAGTCATCTGACAGATAGGTGATGTGCCCCAACATACGCGCAAGTCGCAATCCACGGCGGGGGATTGCGTCGTGCGAATAATAATCTCCGCCATGAAAATCCTGATCGGTGATGATCGCCTGACGTGCGACATCATTGAAAGCAATATTCTGTGCTGTCAGCTTAGCGGCGGACGCGATGACTAAGGCATGCTTCACCCTGTCTGGAAAATCTATCGACCAGCGCATTGCTTGCATCCCACCCAAGCTCCCGCCCATGACTGCAGCGAAACAATTGATTCCAAGATGGTCGGCCAGCCTGACCTGCGTCTCTACCCAGTCTTCAACTGTCACCACGGGAAAGTCTGCACCATAGGGCTTACCGTTATTGCTATTGATGCTGGTAGGTCCGGTTGAGCCATGACAACCACCGAGATTATTGACTCCAATAACAAAAAATCTATTGGTATCGATCGGTTTTCCGGGGCCTATCATGTTGTCCCACCAACCCACGCTCTTAGGATCCTCCGCGTAAGATCCTGCAACGTGATGATTGCCCGATAGCGCGTGACATACCAGCACGGCATTCGACTTAGTCGCGTTGAGCTCGCCATAGGTCTCATAAACTAGCTCGTAGCTATCAAGCACGGCACCACTCTTCAGATGCAACGGCGTATTAAAAATCGCGCTCTGAGGGGTGACAATACCGATCGAAGTGGAATCTTGCATTTGCGTTATCAAGAGAACTCGGAAGGATTAACCATTCAATTTTTTGAGCAACTGGTGAATCTTTACTGGATCATCGGTCTTAAGCATTTTATGCGTTAGTGGAGTAACCACAGGCACATTGCTCCTCAGCACCTCCTGCTTTACTCGTAGCAGTTGGGCCGGGTGCATGGAGAACTGACGCAACCCAAATCCCAGTAACAAACGAGTGAATAAGACGTCGCCAGCCATCTCACCGCAAACTGCCACAGGGACCTTAGCACGACTGGCGCTACGGATGATATGAGCTACCAGCCTCAGCACTGCAGGGTGCAATGGATCATACAGGTGCGCAACCGAGTCGTCGGTGCGATCGATCGCGAGCGTATACTGGATCAGATCATTCGTTCCAACAGATAGGAAGTCCAGCTTGCGCATGAAAATATCGAGACTCAGTGCCGCAGCAGGAATTTCTATCATGCCCCCGACCTGTATCTTTTCGTCGAAGGTGATTTTTTCTTCTCGTAGACTTTGCTTGGCATTCTCAATCAGCCGGAGCGTCTGATCAATCTCTGAAACACTCGACAGCATCGGGACCAGTATACGAATCTGACCATGACGCGAGGCC
>CAJBQQ010000168.1 GCA_903957805.1 uncultured Pseudomonadota bacterium
CAGCAATACCATCAAGATTGTGGGATGTAGCTTTCTCTTTTTCGCAGCGCATCAATACTCCGCCCTCGCTGCCTATGCAATCGTAGGCCTAGGTGCTGCCGCTTACTCCCCGGCTAAATATGGCATACTGACTGAGTTGCTACCACCGGACAAGCTAGTCATTGCCAACGGTTGGATCGAGGGATTGACCGTTGCCTCCATCGTTCTTGGTACAGTTCTGGGCGGGGTATTGATCACACCTGCCGTTTCTTCTGTATTCCTAGCATTCGACTTTCCCTTCATCAATACCGGCGTCGACACCGTAACGGAAGCAGGCATTCTGCTTATCGCTACCTTTTACTGCATCGGGGCTACTTTCAATTTGTATATCCCCGACACCGGGGTTGATCACCGCATACTCAGGAAGAATCCGGTATTCCTGATACACGAGTTCAGCCACTGCCTGAAGCTGTTATGGACCGACAAGCTTGGTCAGATCTCCCTCGCTGTCACAACACTATTCTGGGGGGCAGGTGCAACTTTGCAATTTATTGTACTGAAATGGGCCGAAACAGCACTCGACTTTCCACTCAGCAAGGCCGCTCAGTTACAAGGGGTAGTTGCTCTAGGCATTGCAGTGGGCGCAGTCATGGCGGCCCGCTTAGTTTCACTGCGAAAATCGGTCAATGTGATCCCACTAGGTATTGCTATGGGTATTGTGGTGATGACCATGATCGTGGTGCGAGACCTTTGGGTCGCGATCGGGTTACTTATGCTGATCGGCGGACTGGCTGGATTTTTCGTGGTGCCGATGAATGCTCTTCTGCAGCATCGCGGTCACATACTGATGGGCGCTGGTCATTCTATTGCAGTACAGAATTTCAACGAAAATCTAAGCATACTTACAATGCTGGCCCTTTATGCTTTACTGGTTAGCCTCGATGTACACGTTTACACCGTCATCATTCTGTTTGGATCGTTTGTAGCAGTGATCATGACCCTGATCCGTAAATGGCACTTAATCAACCAGAGCAAGGAAGACTCGTTACATCTAATCGGAGAACACAAGGGTCATTAAACAAACTCACTATAAAACGACCGGTTTGTCATCAAGTTCATTCTCTCCACCAGTCTTCTCTGTTGGAAAGTGCTCTTCCATGCACCTACTGATAGCACCGATGCCAGCGATGACCCCTTCCTCGAACTGCCCCTGCTGGAACGCGGCTTCCATCTCGCGGCAGATCCTCTCCCACTCTTCAGTGCCAACTTTGGTATGAATTCCACGGTCAGCGACAATCTCTACATTACGGTCGGCAAGTAACAAATAAATCAATACCCCATTATTACACGCGGTATCCCATATCCGTAAATGAGAAAAAACCTCAACTGCCCGCTCACGTGCCGACCGATCGCTGAGTAACGGTACTATATGTAACGCCGCCTCCACCGCAAATCGGATTTCACTATCGTGACTTATTTCAGACCGTTTAATGACATCCTCTATCGCCTGCATGGAAGCAGCAGGGAAAGTTCTCCGCAGCGTCATTCGACTGGTATAGAGGTGTCTCAGCAAGCGCCTAAGGTTCACTCACCATCTCCCCGATGCGCCACCACCACCAAAACCGCCACCCCCCCCGCCGAAACCACCCCCCCCACCGAAATTGCCA
>CAJBQQ010000169.1 GCA_903957805.1 uncultured Pseudomonadota bacterium
AGCTTCGATCATTAAACCTTACAGCCCCTGGAAAAATCCAATTAAGGCAGAGAATTATGCTTGAACGAATTTTGCGAATATCGATACACCAGCGCGGGCTCATCCTGCTAGCGGTGCTGGCGATGGCCGCTCTTGGTATATACAACTACCAAAGACTACCCATTGATGCGGTGCCAGACATCACCAACATACAGGTGCAAATCAATACACCAGCAACGGGTTATTCACCCATCGAGGCCGAGCAGCGTGTAACTTTTCCGATCGAGATGGCTATGGCAGGCCTACCCAATCTTGAATATACCCGGTCCATCTCGCGGTATGGCCTATCTCAAGTCACAGTCATCTTCAAGGACGGAACGGACATCTACCTTGTCCGACAGTTAGTAAATCAGCGAATACAAGAGGCGAGGAGTCGGCTACCAGTTGGAATCGTACCCACGATGGGTCCAATCTCTACTGGCCTCGGTGAAATTTTCATGTGGACGATTAATGCTGATAAGGGTGCACGCAAACCAGATGGTGCTGCATATAACTCGACCGATTTACGTGAGATTCAGGACTGGGTGATCAAGCCACGATTACGCACAGTCAAAGGAGTGACAGAGGTCAATTCGATCGGCGGCTTCGTCAAGCAATTCCATGTAGCCCCTTATCCAGAAAAACTGATCTCGCTGGGATTAACACTCCAGGATGTAATCACTGCTCTAGAGCGTAACAATCTCAATGTCGGTGCAGGATATATTGAAAAAAGTGGAGAGCAGAATCTAGTTCGAGTACCCGGGCAAATAGCGAATTTACAGGATATTGGCGAAATTATTCTTGGCAGCCGTCAGGGTGTTCCTGTTCGGATTAAAGATGTTGCAGATGTTCTTATCGGCAAGGAGTTGCGTAGCGGTGCTGCCACTCAGAATGGCGAGGAAGTGGTGGTCGGAACTGCGCATATGCTGATCGGTGAGAATAGCAGAACCGTCTCGATCGCAGCTGCTGAGAAACTATCAGAGATTAGCCTCAGTCTTCCGCCAGGAATAACTGTAATCCCTGTTTACAACCGAACCACCCTCGTAGATAAGGCCATACGTACCGTCTCGAATAATTTACTGGAGGGGGCTGCGCTGGTAATCATGGTCCTATTCATATCTCTGGGCAATCTGCGTGCAGCACTGATCACCGCGCTCATTATCCCTCTGTCGATGCTGTTTACGCTCAGCGGAATGGTGGCAAGCCATGTTAGCGCTAACTTACTCAGTTTAGGAGCGTTGGACTTCGGCATCATCGTTGACGGAGCCGTTATCATTGTCGAGAACTGTATCCGGCGTCTGTCCCATGAACAGTCACGACTGGGTCGAGAGTTAACCTCTTCTGAACGGTTTGCGGTCGTGTTCGATGCATCTAAGGAAGTACGACGGGCACTGCTGTTTGGACAGCTCATCATCATGGTGGTTTATCTGCCGGTATTTGCGCTATCCGGGGTGGAAGGAAAGATGTTCCACCCGATGGCATATACCGTCTTGCTGGCACTGCTGGGTGCAATGATCCTCTCGATAACATTTGTACCAGCTGCGGTCGCCCTATTCCTCTCCGGTAAGGTAACGGAAACAGAAAGTTCCACAGTGATATGGGCAAAGAAGGTTTACTTGCCCGCACTGAACTCTGCCATGTGCAATAAAGGCCTGACCGTGACGATCGCCGTGCTCATTGTCGTTCTGTCAGGTCTTCTGACGACGCGGATGGGGAGTGAGTTCATTCCCAGCCTCGATGAGGAGGATATCGCACTACACGCCATCCGCATCCCTGGAACCAGTCTGACCACCTCTATCGAGATGCAGAATGAACTCGAAGAGATGATCAAGACCTTTCCAGAGGTTGACCGAGTCTTCACCAAGATCGGGACCGCTGAGATCGCAACCGACCCAGCACCACCGAACCTTGCGGATGTCTTCATCATTCTCAAGCCTAAGTCAGAGTGGCCCGGACCGCATCAAACCAAAGCGGAATTGATAACCGCGATGGAGGAGACAATACGAAAAGTACCCGGTAACAATTACGAGTTCACACAACCGATACAGATGCGTTTCAATGAACTACTGTCAGGGGTTCGTTCAGATGTCGCGATCAAGGTATTTGGTGATGATCTGGATACCCTTCTTTCTGTCGGGGAACAGATCGAGAAGATACTCGAAACCGTCCCAGGGGCAGCGGATGTTCGAATTGAACAAATCACTGGATTACCAGTACTTTCTATCCAGATGGACCGTTCAAAAATGGCTCGTTACGGTCTCAACGGGGCTGACGTACAGGATGCTATTGTGATCGCTGTGGGGGGTAGAAATGCCGGTATGATTTTCGAGGGGGACCGACGGTTCGAGCTGCAG